>JAOTST010000009.1 GCA_029864785.1 Chromatiales bacterium
TTCCTGACTGACCTGATTGCCGGTCGCGAGCCAACACTACCTACAGAACTAATCCACTACGACTAGATGATTATGAGAAACCGATAGGACGATGGAATCACACGACTTTTTCATTGACCTGTTAATCATTCTCATCACCGCCCGTATCTTTGCCGAACTTGCTGTACGTATGTATGCACCCGCCGTTATTGGTGAACTCTTTGCCGGAATTGTGCTCGGCCCTAGCCTGTTTGGCTGGATAGAGATTGGCGAAACAATTCGTCTGATGGCCGGCATTGGCATCATTCTATTGCTGTTTGAGGTCGGATTAGAGACCAATATTAAAGGGCTTATTCATAGCAGCAAAAAATCGGTCATCATCGCCATTTGTGGATTCGTATTCCCATTTCTATTTGGCTTCATCATCGCCCATAACTTCTTTTCAATGCCACTCCTTACCGCACTATTTATTGGAGGAACAGTGACAGCGACCAGTATAGGCATCACTGTTCGGGTGCTTACAGACCTTAGGCTGGAACAGAGCCGAATAGGTCAAATTGTATTGGGTGCCGCCGTAATTGATGATGTGTTGGGCGTGATGCTTCTGGCACTACTTTATGAGTTCTCGATTGGTGGCGGTGTTAATATCATCAATGTTGGTAAAGTCTTTCTGTTTATCTCTGCGTTCTTTGTTCTTGCGCCCATTGTTGCTCGATTGATCTCAATACTCATTAACCGATTTGATGAGATCAGTGAGATTCCTGGACTAATCCCTACATCAATTATCTCTCTCGTCCTCTTCTTTGCCTGGCTGGCTCATACCCTTGGCGCACCCGAGTTGCTGGGCGGATTTGCTGCGGGTCTCGCCCTCTCACGACGATTCTTCATCCCCTTTGGAATAGCACTGCAGTCTGATATCAACTTTTCAGATCGCATCGAAAAACAGATGAAGCCGATCATCCAACTATTCACGCCTATCTTCTTTGTGGTGGTCGGGCTCTCACTTTCTCTAAGGGATATTGATTGGGGATCAGCCACTATTTGGATCTTTACCCTCTCACTCTTTACCGTCGCCTTCATTGGAAAGATGATTGGATCTCTATTTATTCACGAAAACCGCTTTAGCCGATACATGATTGGTATGTCGATGGTGCCCCGAGGTGAGGTGGGACTCATCTTCGCAGAGCTTGGACGTGAGGGCGATATATTCAGTAACGAGATCTACGCCAGCCTTGTTCTCGTAATCGCATTAACAACCATTCTACCCCCCCTTATTATGAAGTGGCTCAATACACGAGAGTCAGTGATCAATTAATCGTAATCGCCAAAAAGGATAGATACCGACTGCTTCCCCCCATTTGATAATATGAGACCATTCAGCTAATGTCTGGAATAACCTAGCTAAGGAGCTAACGACATTACACTACCGGAAAATAGATACTAATCAAAAGGAAAAGGGAATGCTCACAAAAAATCAGCAAAAACTATATGACTCATTCTATGAGTCTACACACCAAAATGAGTATTTAGATCTGCAAACAGAGCTCCTTGTTGGACTCTCCGCAGCAATGGCCATGAACTGTGCGCCATGCACACGTTACTATCTTGAGCAGGCCAAAAAATCCAACATTGAAAAGGGAGCCATATCCGAAGTCTTGGCTAAAGTGATGGCGGTTTCTGCTGGCCAAAAACGGCTTCAATTGGTTGAAGTGATTAATGACTATGAGATTGACTTTAAGTCGTAATTAAACCCACGAACCCCGTTGAACATTAGATATAATGTCTTAATCCATTACACACCCCGCCGACCATCATAGGAGCGATTGTGCTAGAACCCACACAGATTTTAACCTACGTCGCTGCACTGGGTATTGCCGCAGCCATACCCGGCCCTGGAATGACCGCTCTTGTTGCCCGTAGTGTAAGTAGTGGCGCATCAACTGGATTTGCCATGCTTGCCGGTCTTATTTTAGGAGATTTAACCTACCTCTCTTTTGCCGTGTTTGGGCTTTCGGTACTGGCACATAGTTTCAATGCGCTATTTGTCGCCATCAAATGGGGGGCCGTTATCTACCTCTGCTACCTTGCGTGGCTATTTTGGACAGCCGATCATCAATCCATGAACACGGACAACTCGTCCAAACGAAAAGACCTGTTATCAGCTAGTTTATCCGGGTTCACCATTACACTGGGCAACCCTAAAACAATTGCTTTTTACCTCGCGCTACTCCCTGTTGCCCTTGATCTGAAAAAGGTGACCATACAGAGCTGGGCTTTTACATTAATGCCATTAACTATTATTGTTCTGCTTGGTGTTGGCGCTGTTTTTATTTTAGGCGCCGTCGGTGTGCGTCACATATTATCAAGCGCCAAAGCACAAAAAATACTTCACCGTGGTGCTGCCACTACGATGCTTGTTGCCGCAGGAACGATGGTTGCGAAAGAGACATAACAGAGCAATCATAAACAAACGTGGGTAAATCACCCGCTACTCAGTCAAATAGTCATGCCATCTTATTTAAAACAGAATTACGCTATCAGAAATAGATACTAACCTTTGCTCAACAGGGGTAGCACGTACTCTTCAAATGATTGATGATCAAGTTGCCCTCGGTGAATATATTTCATTCGTCCGTCTCGATTAATCACCACGGTGTAAGGAACGATTCCAGTGCTATTTCCCCACTTAAGCATCAAATCACGATTATCTTCAGGATCGGTGATCAACACCGGATAGTTCATCTCCAATGTTCGATAAACATTACGTAATTTACGCTCTTCATCTAACCCCAAACCGAGAACCTGCAACCCCTGTTCACGGTACTGTTCTTGATACTTTACAAAGTCACGAATTTCAGCCTGACAGGGTGCACACCATGTTGCCCAAAAGTTGAGTAAGATGACTTTTCCCTTCCACTCATCCAGTGAATGCATTTTCCCATCTAATCCCACCAGAGTGAACTTTTCCATCTCCCATGCGTTATTGGTTTTAGAGGGTAATGCCATGGTTGATGCTGAATTTACGGCTGATTTAGAACCATTTGGTAAGGTCAAGCTCGCTGCACCAGCCCCGCCTTTAGATTCACTCATAGAGTAACCGGCATAGACCGATGTAGCCATTACCGCCACAGCCGCAACGATGAGTGTAATTAATTTTAAGTTAGACATTACGCTGAGCAACCTCTCTATTTGTTATTTTTCAGGTTAGCTGGTTTTTGAATAACATTCCAACTCACCCCAAATTTTCGCTCTAACTCACCAAGATACGGCCGCATTTTTTCATTAATAAGAACTTGTCTAACCCGATCACGCATCGCCATATAGTTTTTCTTTTTTCCTGCTTTACGTTCCAGAATAGTGATGAGGTTATAGCCCTCTTTTGTTTCGATAACAGGACTCAGTTGCCTATCAGCCAATTTAGATGCCGCCTGATCCAGTGCGGGCATACCCCGACCCTCTTCAACCCAGCCAATATCACCGCTATTTTTACGTCCAAAGTCATCAATACTGTATGCTGCGGCAAGGGAGAAGAGACTCTCCCCTCTTAATATTCGATTTCTCAGTGCAGTGGCTTCGGCTTTAGTTTTTACTACCAGTTGACCAATGTGTCGCTTTTCAGGAATACGACTCATCTCAGGGTGATCAATATAATAGCGTTTTAGAACACGCTCATCTTTAATCCAGTCATGCTCTTTCATTTCCAGCATCAATGCAGGAAGTCGCTCATTTTTATAATCATTGAGCTGCGAGCTCACATCAATCTTCTCTTCATCTGCCGCTTTGGCAATAAGGAGTATCTCTGCCCGTTTGTAGAGCTGTGCTTTAATCCATTCAGGATTAGGGAGGTTGGGGCGTTTGGATATATCGACAATATCGCCATATGTGATTTTTAGGCCGTTACCATCCATCAGAACCGTATCAGCCATCAACCCAATGGTGATTCTATCTTGGTATAATTTAACACCATATTTTTTCTGCAGTTTCTGTATCGTTGCCAGACGAACCATGCGGTATCGATCAACTTTATATGCCGATTTTGCAGAAGCCACGCCATCGGGGTCTCTCATAAATTGATGCTTCATGGATGCCAGCACGTCATCAGGAATGACCATTTTTTCGCGTAACTTATCCATGTAGTGACGATAGAGAAGCCCCATACGATAGGTATCCATCTCACGTTTAAATGAAGCCGTTTTATCGAATCCTTGGCTTTCAGCTTCAAGTTTTAGAAGCTGGGCAGCTACTAACCTACGCAACATATCTCCCCGCAATGAGGCCTGATCACGCTCGTCCATCGCCACAAATTGGGTTGCAAATGGAGAACTTGCAACGGCATTGTCCAATTGATCGGAGGTGATATTAGCCGTTCCAATAGTAACCAGTACCTCAGGCGCCGATTTTGCATAAAGCGTTGCAGAAAACAGTAGCCCAACAACTATCAGGCCACGAAAAATTCTATTTAATAGACTCATTTCTGATCTCTTAACTAAATCCAATTAAAAAAACAGGGGACAAAAGCCCCCTGTTACGTTTACTCCTTTAGCAAACTGTCATGTTTGCCATGCTTAGTCAATCACTCCTCTTCTGGAATGGCTCCACCCAGATCTGGCGCTGAACTATGTATCCAATTTACAGCGGCATCATAGTTGTGAAGGATTGGCTTACCTTTCCACACATGCTCTTCATCATTTGCGATATGAGGAACACCATCCGTATTGGTTTCATGACATGCATTACAACGTAGTGGGCCATGAGAACCGTCTGGATTGTACTGTGTTGGCTGATTGTAGGTCGTGAGATCAATATTCGGCGTCACAGGATAGAGACCGTGAATGGATTGATGACATGACTGACAAGCAATACCCGCATGTCCCTTCGAATAACGCATAGAGCTATATTTTCCGGGTTGATTGATGGGGAAGGCAACGCCGCCCTGCCCTTCAACAAATGGTGCGGCATGGCAATCTGCGCAGTGAGGTACACCTGGTGCAAGCCAGTAGTCACGACCATTGGTCGCTGCATCATAAGGTACAGCGGTTGCTCCGGTAGCGCCCTTAGGCAACTTCAGTGATTTAATATCAACCGCAGGATTGGCCGAGAGGATCTTGACACTGACGTCACCATCAACATCTTTACTCACCATTGGACCATTCCCTTTCAGAGCAATAATCGCAATATCAGGAACCAGACGCTTTTTAGCCCAAGTTAATAGAATGCCCGATTTTCCGGGAGTATCTTCGCCCTTATCATTTAGTACAACCTTGGGATCGAGATACTTTTCTATTAGCTCCTGCTTACTAACTCCAATCGCCTTGGCAATCTCGTTCAATGATTTATTACGGATGGTTGTTCCTTCCTGCTTAAATGCATTGGTTAGATTGTCACGCTGATAAAGCTCACGTGAGAGTTGTGAGTGACAGTTGGTACACCAGATACCTTTTCCACCCTCACCCGTTCCAATTTTGGATACATTGGTCTTCATCCACTCACCGATACTATTGAGATACTCAGTGGTTTCGACACCATCGCTATCTTTACCGGGATTGGAGTGAACATCACGTCCTACATAACATCCACCAGCTGCATCGCGATTATCGCCATCTGCATAGGCATTTTTACCTTCAGGTGTAATAGGATAGGCATCCATATTTCCATCCTGACGATGGGCTGGATGACATCCTTGACATGCTGCAGTACGACCATGTGAATCGGGCATTGGCACTTTGGTCTGATGGACGGTATGAATCGCTTCAGTCAAAGCAGGTATGGTCTTTTTCTTACCATTTTTGTCTTTAAATGTTTTGGATTGAAGCACACCAATCACGTTATCGGCATGACACTTTTGACAGAGTACTGGGTCACGACCCAGACGATTATCAGTAGTACGACCTCTGGGATTGTAGTTCTTCATAAAGTCGGTGCCATTGCTATCATCATGCATCTCAAGGATAGAGACCGAAGTCGCTTTGAGATTGGCTATCCAGTCACTGGCTCCCAGACCTTTCCAAAAGGCACGTTCTTGCTTGTAGAGCGTAAACTTATCGCCATTGGCAGTTTTGTTACTATGACAATTTGCACAGTTTGGAATATCGATAGGATTGGTTCCGACAAAACGAATGGGCTCCCCTGAGTGGGAATCGACCACTGGGCTACCACTCTTGGCATCCACCAGACTGACCCACGCTTCCTGATAGGGTTGAACATCACTTTCAACCAGCGTTAGCAGATCCTGCTTCGCTGCACGGTCAGTAAAGGGTGTAAGTGGCAGACCCAATGCATCCCAGATACCAGGATTGGTTAGCACGATAGGAACATTATCTAGAACTGAACTTTTAGTATAGACAATCGTACCTTTTTCACCCGTGTAGTGAAGGTGACCACCTTTAAGTGGGCTTGGTGCCGCAGCGCCCGCAGGTCCATTATCTCTTGGAACAGGTACTTGAATACCAACAAATAGCTTCTTGCTATCTGCACTGGTTCCGGTGGGGTTGGTACCCTTTAGATCTTTATAGACATAGAGGTGGGAGAAATAGGCATTAGCTACATTCTCATTTTCGGTATATTTACCATCACCATTAACATCGTAAGGTACATCCCAATATTTCAGTTTATTACCCTCGGCATAGGTGTTGCCGACGTGGCCGTATGAGAGTTTAAATTTCTTTTTGCCATCAACGACAACGGTTGGATCTTTTCCATCGGCCTCTAGTAGCTCAGGATACTTTTTCTTGCCGGTCGCTGTTTTGATAACCTGACTCTGTACCGAGTTGTAGGGAGGAAGGACACGACAATATGTAAAATCAAATCCCGTACAGTGCATCCCCAACTCATAGTTGATGGTGATGTTGTAGTCGTTTATGGGTTTTACGGGCGTAGGTGTCGCAGCCGTCGACGACGGAGCCCCGGACATCTGGTCGGCTACACAACCGCCAATCGCCGAAATAGCCGCTACTAGCGCTATGTTCTTTATTACTCTCTTCATACTTGTTATCTCCTTCATCAACACCGACACATTCAAATCAATGCGCTTGAATACTCTTTTATTTTTATAATCTAAACAAAAAGTCCTAAGCGGCTTTTAATCCGATTAGGAATAACAATGCATATAATATGCCTATTTGTAACATATTGAATTGTAAGTGAATCTTATTTTTATGTGCTTAAAATAGCTCTGACAGAACCCAAATACGTCATGCTTTGTCATGACGTGGCAGCTAATTTTCGTTTGGAATAACGTGAGATAGGGCTGACCGCTACCTATCAAAGTGACGGCTGCACTCTAAAAAGTGATGCGTCATCCAATGACTAGTTCTATTTTTTTGCAGAAGCTTTAAACGAGTTTATGTATGCCTTTCACGTAATTAAGGCAAACAGCAACGAGCCTCTGCTCTATTTTCTGTTTTTTACAGTACCGGTTATACCCCAGGCGATTATTCCAACAACAACTACTGCAACTAGTACGCTTAAATTAACAGGGATGTGATAGTGATTTTCGCCTATCAAACCATGTCCCGGGTGGGCACTGACCAAAATGGGGGTCAGCAGAACCCATAGGAAGGATAAATACTTAAATAGATGTTTCATGACTACCTCACTTTTACTTTAACTAGCTCTTCACCATTGGGATCGGTGACATGTACTGCACAGGCAATACAGGGATCGAAGCTGTGGATGGTTCTTAGAATTTCAATAGGTTGTTTCGCATCATGCAAGGCGTGTCCCTTGAGAGCCGCTTCATAGGGCCCCGTACCACCGTTGGCATCACGAGGTCCTGCATTCCATGTGCTGGGAACCACCGCCTGATAATTGGCAATCTTACCCTCTTCAATAACCACCCAGTGTCCCAATGCGCCACGAGGGGCTTCCATAAACCCAACTCCTTTTGCCTTGGATGGCCATGTCGATGGATCCCATTTAGCATCATTGAAGGTTTTCAGATCACCTGCCTTAATATTCGCAATAAGCTGGTCATACCACCCCTGCATAGAGTCGGCAAAGATCTTGGTCTCCAGGGTCCTAGCCGCAGTTCTACCCAAAGTTGAGAACATCGCCTCTATAGGGACATCCAGCTTACTCAGAGCCATATTGGCAAGCTCTACAGTGGGTTCATGCCCTTTAGCATAGAGCATCAACACACGAGCGAGGGGTCCCACCTCCATCGGTTTACCGCGCCAGCGAGGTGATTTTAACCACGAATATTGTGACTCGGTATCAAGGTGTTCATAAGGCGGTTTGGGGCCGGTATAGTTGAGGTCTGTCTCACCATCATAGGGGTGCAATCCCTCACCCTTACCACCGCTATAGTTATACCAAGAGTGATCGACAAACTCCTGAATCTGTTCAGGATCATTCATATCGATATCATGCACCTTCGACAGATCTCGATCGAGAATAACGCCTGAAGGAACCAGATAACTAGAAGGATCATCCATTGAGGTAGAAGGAAAATCACCAAAGGTGAGAAAGTTTCCAACGCCCTCTCCCTGCTTGAACCAATCTTTGTAAAATCCGGCAATAGCCAGAGTATCAGGCACGTAGACCTGATCGACAAACTCCTGCATCTTTTTGATAATCGATTGAACCTGTTGCAACCCCTTCATGTTTACTGAAGTGGCTCCGGTGACACCACTTCCCTGTTGTCCAGGGTCAATACTGATTGCACATGGAACACCACCCACTAAAAAATTGGGGTGCGGATTTTTGCCACCGAAAATTGTTAACAATTTGGCTACATCACGTTGCCATTTCAAAGCCTCAAGATAGTGCGCGACTGCCATTAAATTTGCTTCAGGTGGTAGCTTGTATGCGGGGTGCCCCCAATAGCCATTGGCAAAAATACCGAGCTGGCCTGACTCAACAAAACCCTTCACCTTTTTCTGAACATCGGCAAAGTAACCGGGGGATGATTTTGAGTAACTGCTAATCGACTGCGCTAGTTCTGATGTTGCCTTAGGGTCGGCCTTTAGTGCGGAGACGACATCGACCCAATCAAGGGCATGCAGGTGATAGAAGTGCATCACATGATCATGCACATACTGAGCACCAATCATTAAATTACGAATAATTTGTGCATTATGGGGAATGGTGTAGTTAAGGGCATTCTCTACTGAACGAACTGAAGCGATACCATGTACCAGTGTACAGACACCACAGATTCTTTGAGCATAGGCCCAGGCATCACGCGGATCACGTCCACGTAGAATAATTTCGATACCACGAACCATCGTGCCACTACTGGATGCATGGGTGATTATGCCGTTATCGGTCTCTGCCTCAATACGCAGATGCCCCTCTATCCGCGTAACCGGGTCTACCACTATTTTCTGCTTACTCATACCCCAATCCTTTTAAAAAACGTTAATTTGATTACACCCATTAATTACTCTTCTAAATACTCTGCTACCATCTCTGAAAGTCCAACAACCTCAACATCCATATTGTAGTGTTCAAGACTTCCTTCCATGACGATTCGGCAATTGGCACAGGCGGTCACCATCTTATGAACGCCCAACTCCTCAATTTGTGCTTTTTTCTTTTTAAATGCGAGTAGTTTAAGTTCATCTGCACGTTCATTAGCACTGACTCCACCGCCACCACCGCAACACCAATTCATGGTGCCGTGCTCGGTCATCTCTCTAAAATCAGTCGCCACCATATTAAGCAGATCACGTGGCTGCTGTACCACACCACCACGGCGTACAATCTGGCAAGGGTCATGAAAGGTAAGGGGCTCAGAATCTCCACCCTTGGTTTTAATCTTTCCATCAGCACGTAAATTATCAAGCAACTCAAGAATATGAATGACATTAAACGAGTATGGCCGTCCGATCAGATTAGGGCCTTCCCAGCGTAATGCGGTAAAGGCGTGACCACACTCAGGGCTAATTACATTTTTCACCTGCAATTTTTCGGCCGCATCAACAATGCGCATAACAATCTCACGAGCAATATCAGAGGCGCCAATCTGTATACCTGCATTGGTTGCCTCAAAGGCGTCCGATGAAAGTGTCCAACTGACCCCCGCTTTATTAAATATTTTAGCTAGTGAACCGAGGTATTCAGGATAGTTAATAATCTCCATTGAAGAGAGCAGTGCCATATAGTCACTGCCCTTTTGATCAATGGGAATAGTGAGCCCGGTATCATCCTCTTGATGCTTTATTTGAGCCAATAACGCTTTAAGCGTTACCTCCATGGGGCTGCCACTATTGATCGTACGCTTAACCGCTCCAATCACTCCTGCGGGAGCATGGCCTGAGGCAGCCATACCTTCACGCATCTTACGGACCATATAGGTAATATCATTACCCACAGGACAAACCATCGAACAGCGACCACAAAGGGTACAGCTGTCATAAACCAGTTCACTCCAATCCTCCAGTTCAGCATCGGTAATCGGCTTATAAAAACCGATCATTGAAGCCAACTTACCCAATAAGGTAAATTCTTGCTTCCATACCCTTTTCAAGGGTTCCAGTTTATAGATTGGCGTGTATTTGGCATCACCTGTCTCCGTATGAAATAGACAAGCATCGGCGCAGATTCCGCAGTGTACGCAACTAGAGAAGAAGCTGGCAATCGGCGCATCCATAACAGCCCGAAAGGCTTGATGTCCTTTTTCCAATGAAGCGGTCATGATGCAACTCCCTTACGGGCAAATTGATCACCGTTATACCATCGTGAAATACCGATGGTTACGCTATGTATAAGTTTGGTAAATGGAAGAACCACCATGAGCAACTCAACACTCAAGATGTGCAGTGCAAGCATCTGCGTATATGGAAGCCACATATGATGGTAACTAAAATACCCAGTCAATAAAGGAAGAAAGGTGACCAGCCATGCAAAGTAGTCCCCTACTGTTGTAAGCTGCTTTTTAACTGCACTCGTTAGACGATCAACCAATGCGACCAGTAGTGCAACCATGGTAATAACGACAATCAAATCAATAAACGATGTAGCCAATCCCGGCCAGGAAAAACCAGTCATCGACTTCCAAATCTCAATATGTGGAGTTAAGAACAAAATAATTATCAGCAGGCCAATGTGAAAGGTGTAACCCGTCAGGTAAGTCAGAATTGCACGAGGGCTAGATACATTGACACGGTAGGAACGGCTTATAATCGTCTTCCAGCCCGATCCAGGGCTATGCTCTCTGGCCACTGAAAAGTCGGGTTTTCGTCTCAATGAGAAGATCTCAATAAGACGCAAAACAGTGCCCATAATTAAAATCCCTAAAGCCCACTCAAAAGCATCTCCCTTCGCCCAAAGCAGCAGTTCATTAGCTCCATCCATTAGTAAAGCACTCCTATTTTTGTTCTAAATCGTCAATCGTTACAATATCTTTGTCTGCTACCGCTGTATTTTTCTTATCAATATTTTGCCATGCTGAAAAGGCTCCAGCCGCCGCTCCAACGCCCACAGCAACCTTAGCGGCAGTGCCAAGAGCACCCGTTGGTTCAGATAGTGCTTCGTAGAATCCTCCTGCGTCCCAAAACTTGGGTTCGGAACAACCGATACAACCGTGACCCGACTCTATTGGGAAACTGGTTCCCTCATTCCATTTGGTTGTAGCACAGGAATTATGAGTTGTCGGTCCCTTGCAACCCAGCTTATAGAGACACCATCCTAAACGTGCCCCTTCATCATCAAAACTCTCTGCAAATTTCCCTTGATCATAAAATGTTCGCCGATAACAGCGATCAT
Source organism: Chromatiales bacterium (assembly GCA_029864785.1). Lineage (GTDB taxonomy): Bacteria > Pseudomonadota > Gammaproteobacteria > Thiohalomonadales > Thiohalomonadaceae > JAOTST01. The sequence goes on from JAOTST010000009.1 coordinate 11,686, forward strand.
GAATGGTATCTCCATAAAAAGCTTTTGGCCGCTTTAATTCATCTAATTCAGGTATCGTGCCAAAGGTGAGGTAATGTGCGATCACACCCGTAATAACGACAGGAATAGGTGGGCAACCAGGTATATTAATCAACGGCTTGGTGGCTATCTCGCCCGTATCCATCAGCTCACTAATTCCAACCGCACCGGTTGGATTAGGCTGCGCATTGGGCAAGCCTCCGTAAGATGCACAGCTACCCACTGAGAGAACCGCAGCACAATTTTCGACGGTTTCGCGCAACATATCGATATTAGATACACCGGCAATGGTTGAGTAGACACCCCCATCAGCCAGCGGTACTGAACCATTGCCGGTGTATCTA
>JAOTST010000196.1 GCA_029864785.1 Chromatiales bacterium
TGCCTGCGCTAATCCCCGAAGATTTCATCCCCGATGTTCACAGCCGCCTGATCCTCTACAAGCGGATAGCCAGTGCAATATCCGATGAGGAGCTTAAAGAGCTACAGGTTGAGATCATCGACCGCTTTGGCCTGATACCCGATGCGACCAAACGACTGTTTGAGATGACCAAGCTAAAACTGCGTGCAGCTCCCCTTGGCATCAGCCGGATGGAGTTTGGACCACAGTTTGGGCGTGTAACCTTTATAGAGAAGCCTACACTGGATCCGATGAAAATTATCAGTCTGATCCAGCAACAGCCGGCTATCTACAAACTGGATAGTAAGCAGCGGCTCAAGATCTTCAGAGAGATGCCCGAAGCCGATAACCGACTTCAGGCAATCCATCAATTAATTAATGAGTTCAGAAAATAAAAAAGGGTAGCCAGTACGGCTACCCTCTACTCAATACCCTGGAATAGATTAGATCAAGAAAGCTTAAATCGGGAGACGCGCTCACCCAACTGTTCAGAGAGCGAGTGCAACTGAGTTCCTGCAGCCGCAATGATCTCAGCAGATTGTGACGTATCACGCGCAATATCGGTGATGGAGACAACGCTACGGTTAATCTCTTCAGAGACATGGCTCTGCTCTTCAGCCGCAGTCGCGATTTGAATATTCATCCCATCAACGGTCGAAATTGCCTCATTAATCTCACTAAGTGCACGTCCGACATTGGTTGCATTTTCAACGCTCTGTTCAGCCTGAACCCTTCCCTGACTCATTGCAGAAACAGCATCAGAAGCCAAATCTTGCAGACGATTCACGACATCTTCAATGTCCTGCGTGGATTGTGCAGAACGTTGCGCCAGTGTTCGAACCTCATCGGCAACCACAGCAAAACCACGCCCCTGCTCGCCTGCACGAGCCGCCTCAATAGCCGCATTCAATGCCAACAAATTGGTCTGTTCGGCAATACCACGAATAACATTCAGCATGGCACCAATATTGTTACTCTCTTCACTTAAGCTCTCAATAATTGTTCCTGAACTCTCAATGCTCGCAGCCAACTGGGTAAAGCTATTGCGGTTTTCTTCAACGCGCTCTCTCCCCTTATTGGATGTCTCATTGGCAATCGCAGATGCCTCAGCAGCTCGGGATGCATTACCTGCCACCTCATTCACTGTGGCGCTCATCTCATTCATAGCGGTAGCAACCTGTTCACTCTCGACCAGCTGACGAGCTACTCCATCCGCCGTAGCGCTGGTCGAGTTGGCAAGCTGATCGGCTGCGGCCGCCAAATCGATTGATGAGGAGTAAACTTCCCGCATCACTCCCTCAAACTCTTCCATCATTTCGTTATAGACAGATGCCATTGATGCAATCTCATCGCCTCCCGTCACCTCTGCTCTAACACTTAAATCCATATCATTTCTGGCCGTAGACATCATCGTGGAGAGCGTTTTTATCCGGCTAACAACCCCCTTCGAAATCATGGTTAACAGCCCCATAACAAGTAGCGTCATCATCAGACCAACAGAGATATTGGTTATCTTTTTATCTCTTATATACTCTTCGGTAAGGAGCGTCATATGTTTACTGAGCTCACTGAGCTGCGTCTCACTCTGATGTATCACTTGTCGCATTTCACCTAGAATGCCCTGCTTGCTGGTCAGGCCAAAACGCTCCTCACCTTTAACTAGTGCGAGAAAGTCGGTCTTATACCCCTCTAGTGCCGTTGTCGATTGAGAGATAAAATCAGCACCAAGTCCACTCGCCATCAATTTGTTCTGCATCGTCTCAATGCGTTTATTAAATTTACCCATATATTTGAGATCGCGTCTCAGCATAAAGTCCTTTTCATGACGGCGCAGCATAAGCATGGTACGCATCAGGCTATGGCTCTGCTGGGAAGCACCATGCTCTTTCTCATAGCCCTTAATGAGAGCCTCAATACTATGTACTTTGTCGCGTAGAGATCCATATAGACCATCTTTAGGATTCAGGCCAATCTTCTTCTGTTGTTCCGCCAGTTCACCAAACTTTTGGCTATATTTTTGAATAATTTCTTTAAGCGGCACTATTTCAGGCATCTCAATACCGGCCTCCTGTAGCTGCTCCTCCGTCTTAGCTAGCCGGTTATCCATCTGTAGGAATGTTTGTTTGAACTGAACGATGTATTTGGGGTCCTTGCGAGCGATAAAATCTTTTTCATGTCGTCGCAACATTAGCATGACTGTTTCAAGCGCCATTGAGTTTAGCCTGATCTCTTCCAAATTGCTCAATGAGGAGACCGAGAAGTAATTTAAGACCATCATCATGACAAGCCCCGTTGCCACAAGTAATGCCAACAAACTCATCTTCTCTTTAATACTTAAGCGTCCCATATCTACTCCATTCCATTTTGAATATTAAATTTTGCTAATGTTACTTTGACCACCTTTAGGACTCAACACTTTTTACCTCCTATCTGCCAACTTACTGCCATTTATCAAAAACGGCATCAAACCATACCCTACCAAATCAATCAACTACTAGCGTTTAATCAAAATATTTGACGCAGATCACACAAATAAAGCCAGAAAAATCTCTTAACTGATTGAAAATCATCAAAAAACTAACTACAATTTAAGTGTAGGGAACTGAGATCGGATGATGCTGGCACCAATTTTTCAAGACCCATCCTTCAACATGGAGTGGATGGCTCGCAATAGGAGACTGAGTGATTCTATCGCTCAGGGCAGCTCTTCTGTCAATTTTCAGTCTCACAGTGCAATAACTGACGAGTCTGCACAGGCAAATTCATCTCAAACTGCTGCTCCCAATCAAGTCGCCGCTGGTGCCGAGGCTTCTCAAGCCAAATCATCATCAGAAAAAGCGACCTCCGAAAAAGAACCCGAAGAAAAGTCTGATCGCAGTGAGCCTCAAAAGGGGGAGTTAACGCCAGATCAAAAGCGGCTGATTAGTCAACTACAGACAACCGATCAAAGGGTTCGCGCTCATGAACAAGCTCACCTTAATGCTGCACAGGGTATCGCAATATCCGGAGCCAATTTTGAATATCAAGCGGGTCCCGACAATAAGCGCTATGCAGTAGCCGGTGAGGTCTCAATTGATACCTCCAGAGAGAGCGAACCCGAAAAAACGATTGCAAAGGGCAATAAGATTATCCGTGCGGCACTGGCTCCAGCCGACCCATCACCTCAAGATCATGCTGTAGCTGCCAATGCTGCACAAATGATCCAGGAAGCGCAGGCGGAGCTTATGCGTAGTAGCTACGCTCAAAACCAAGCAAGTGGTGAAGAGGATGAAGATAAAACCGTTGGCAGCAATATTGACCAACAAGCCTAAAAATTTTCCATTCAATCCCATCCAACTTCTAAAGATATTCTCTCTTTAAAAAGATATCACCACATTCAATACCTCTACTCATAGATTGATGGGCTACTACTCGGTATGCTTAGGTTATTAAACGCCCAAATAATATTAAAGGACTATGCTCAACAAACGGCTATCAAAACCACGTCTCGTTGGCTTTTTAATTGTTCTACTCTTTCTATGGATTCAGATATCTCCCGCACCATGGTTAATCCAACCCCTTGAACGAATTGAAGCGCTCGCCTACGATTTTCGACTAAATATAACTTCAGAGAAACGTAAGATTGATCCGCGCGTGGTCATCGTTGATATCGATGAGAAAAGTTTACAACAGATTGGACAGTGGCCTTGGCCTCGTGATGTTATTGGCCAACTAATTGAAAAGATATTTTCTCACGGTGTCACCGTCGTTGGTTTTGATGTCACCTTTCCTGAAATCGAAAAAAATAGCGCCCAGGTTGTTGTTAAACAACTTCAAAACACAGCATCTAAAAATCCTAATGACAAAAATTATGTGACGCTTATTAATTACCTGGATTCAAATAGAGCGCACTTTGACAACAATTTAAAGCTGGCACGATCCTTT
>JAOTST010000197.1 GCA_029864785.1 Chromatiales bacterium
AATAAGATCGATAGTGTCGATGACCTTGAACCCCATATTAATCTGGGTGTAGCGGAGGGACGTGAGCGGATCTATCTCTCGGCGGTGAGCGGGGAGGGGATTGATCTACTGTTGACGCGGCTCTCGGAGCGCTTTATCCCAACCTGCCAGCGCATCTCACTCTCACTACCACCCCATGCAGGTAAACTGCGTGCGAAACTTTTCAGTGTGGCTGAGGTCTTGAATGAGACGGTTGATGAGTTGGGAAATATTTTACTGGAGGTGGAGATTAATGGGCATGACCTGGATCGTCTCCAGAGTGATGGTGAATTTTCTCCCTATCTTCCTGATTCTAATAGTGAAAATTTAACACGCTAAATCTCACAAACTCTAGGCTGCATGCAGTCTGAAATGTGCTAAAATTCGCTCAATTTTGTTTGCCCCCTTTTAAATTTTTTGATCGGGGATGTGACTATTCTGGAGAATTAATTATGGCCTGGAACGAACCAGGAAATTCTGGGGACAAGGATCCCTGGGGACAACGTAACGGCGATCAGGGGCCTCCTGATCTAGATGAAGTTGTTAAAAAGCTACAGCAAAAATTTGGATCATTCTTTGGAGGAGGCTCAAAAGGTGGTTCTGGTGGATCGGGCAAACCTTCAAGCAGTGGATTTGGTGTTAGTGGTTCGGTTCTTGCGGTATTGGGACTTATCGTGTGGGGACTCTCTGGTTTCTATATTATTGAAGAGGGTTATCGCGGTGTAGTTTTACGTGTTGGAGCCTACAGTGGAACGACTGCTCCAGGCCTTCACTGGTATCCTCGTTTTATTGATGTTGTCGAAAAAGTTGATGTGAGTGGCGTGCGTAGTGCCAAACTGGGCTATCAATCGGATGAGGCACTTATGCTGACTCAGGATGAGAACATCATCGATATCCGTTTTGATGTGCAGTACCAGATCAAAAGTGATCCAGAGGCTGCGCGTGACTATCTCTTTAATGTCCGTGATCCTGATGAAACGCTGCGCCAGGCAACTGCCAGTGCTGTGCGTGAGGTGATTGGTAAGTCTAAGATGGACTTTGTTATCACTGAGGGACGTGGTGTAGTGACCATTGAGGCGCAAAATCAATTGCAGGAGACACTGGATCTCTATCACACAGGTCTGATAGTGACCAACTTCACCATGCAGAATGCGCAGGCACCTCAGCAGGTGAAACAGGCGTTTGATGATGTGGTTATGGCGCGTGAGGATTCAGTGCGTTATGTCAATGAAGCTGAAACTTATGCCAATGACATTCTTCCTAAAGCACGTGGTCTATCGGCTAGAACAGTTGCCGAGTCTGAGGCCTATCGTGCCGAGGTGGTTGCCGATGCGGAAGGTCGTACCGATCGTTTCATTAAGATTCTGAAAGAGTATGAGAAAGCGCCAGCGGTAACCCGCAAGCGTCTCTATTTCGATAGTATGGAATCGGTTTTGAGCAAGAGTGGCAAAATATTGGTTGATGTGGAGGGTGGCAACAATATGCTCTATCTTCCTCTCGACAAGCTACGAAGTGAAAATTCTGCTGCTCGAACGGCTCAATCACGTGCCGATGGCAATAGTGTGACAAATAGCGATACATCATCATCAGTGAGTCAGCGCGTTCGCGACTCTATTCGTCGTAGGGAGGTGCGCTAATGGAAACTAAAAATATGTTTTTCGGTATTGTTGCGATACTGATTTTCTGGATTGGCAGCATGTCTTTTTTTGTTGTAAATGAGAAAGAACAAGCCATTAAATTTCAATTGGGAGAGTTCGTGCGTGCCGATTACACGCCGGGTATCTACTTTAAACTTCCCTTTGTGAACAATGTGCGCAAATTTGAGCGTCGTATCATCACCCTTGATGCACCGCCGGTACCATACCTCACACTGGAGAAGAAAAATCTCATTGTTGATTCATATATCAAGTGGCGTATTAAGGACGTTGAAGCTTATTACCGTTCGATGCGTGGACAGGAGTCAATGGCAAGAGACCGGTTGAGTAAGATCGTTCAGGAAGGGCTACGTAATGAGTTCGCCAAACGCACGATTCAAGAGGCGATCTCTGGCGAGCGTGCCGAGATTATGCAGATGATGAGTGCCAACATATCGAAACAGGTTGCTGAGTTTGGTATTGAGGTGATTGACGTGCGTATCAAGCGTATTGAGTTGCCAGTTGAAGTTTCTGAATCAGTCTTTAAGCGGATGCGTGCCGAACGTGAACGTGTTGCTAAAGATCTGCGTTCGCGCGGTAAGGAAAAGGCAGAGCGACTGAAGGCCGATGCGGATCGGGAAGGGACTATTTTGTTAGCTGAAGCCAATCGTGAATCTGAACAGACGCGCGGTGCAGGAGATGCGAAAGCCTCTGAAATCTATGCCAATGCGTATAGTAAAAATGAGGAGTTCTATAATCTCTATCGTAGCCTCGGTGCTTACAAAAATGTCTTTACCCAGAGTGATGATCTGATGGTGATCGATGCGAAATCAGAGTTCTTTAAATACTTCAAAGACTCCAAAGGTCAGAAGTAGTTTAAGTTTTCTGATGGGGGATATGGGATAGATGAATACCACGCTATTTTTTTCAGCGCTGGCACTAGTGTTGGTGATCGAAGGATTGATGCCAACTCTTTTCCCTGCCTTCTATCGCAAGACGATGGCCAAGGTCGCCGAGATGCCTGACTCTGCCCTGCGTAGCACCGGTGTGGTCACCATGATCTCCGGTGCCATCCTTCTCTACTTTATTAGAAATTAAAGATGTCTAACGATACCAAATGGATTCTCCCTGAAGGGATTGAAGAGCTCTCACCTCAGCGTGCCGCTCAGGTCGAGTCGGCACGTCGCCAGTTACTCGATCTCTATCGTCTGTGGGGTTATGAGTTAGTGATGCCCCCTTTCGTAGAGTATCTCGATTCGTTGCTTACCGGCACCGGTGAAGATTTAGAGCTCAAAACCTTTAAGCTGATTGATCAGATGAGCGGCCGGATGATGGGGGTGCGAGCAGATATGACACCTCAAGTCGCACGGATTGATGCCCACCTGCTTAAGCGCGAAGAACCAACACGGCTATGTTATGTCGGGACTGTGCTGCAGACCCTTCCTGATAGTCATGGTGGAACGCGCGCACCGTTGCAGGTAGGAGCAGAACTCTACGGACATGCTGGAATCGAGAGTGATCTTGAGGTGGTTAAGCTTGCGATTGAGTCACTTCAACAGATGGGACTCAGTGAACTTACGCTCGATATCGGCCATGTTGGTATCTACCGTGCATTGATTGAACAGGCGGGTTTGAGTCGAGATCAGGAGCTGCAACTATTTGAACGGATTCAGCGAAAATCACTGCATGAGATCAAGCAGCTATTTAGCGAATGGAATTTCAACAGTGATATCGCGAAGATGCTCATGGCTCTGGTGGGTCTGGCCGGTGATGAATCGATTTTGGCCGATGCGGCTGATGTACTTAAGGGGGCGACTCCCGAGGTGCATGAAGCACTTGAAGCACTGCAGAAAATAGCCTCGGGCTTGAGTTCGATTGATGGTGTAAAACTCCATTTTGATCTGACTGAATTACGTGGTTATCACTATCACACCGGTTTGGTTTTTGCCGCCTATGTGATGGGTGAGAGCGCAGCCGTTGCTCAGGGCGGACGTTATGATGAGATTGGTAAGGTCTTTGGTCATGCGCGTCCAGCGACCGGTTTTACTATCGAACTTAAACGGGTGCTGATGCTCTCAGAAAATAAAATAGCTGAGAAAGTAGATACTATTCTTGCTCCCGCTATGGATGATGCCGCTTTGATAGCTAAAGTGATTGAGTTGCGGGCTAGTGGTCATCGGATTATTCAGGCATTGCCGGGACAGAGTGGTGATGCTGTAACCATGGGTTGTAACCAGATTTTAGAAATGGATGCGGATGGCTGGAAAGTCGTTGCGCTGTCAA
>JAOTST010000198.1 GCA_029864785.1 Chromatiales bacterium
GTAAATGGTTTCGTGTGACACCTGAAAGTTCTCATCATGCGGATATGTCATTTTCAACCAACCGGAAATTTGTTCCGGTGACCAGTGTATCCTGAGTTTTTTCTCGATAATCGGAATCAACTTAGGGGTAGTAGCCAGTTTACAGGTTTTAGGCCGATAAGCGCGATCCCAAGCGGCCTGCTCAGCCTGATTAGCTCGGTATCTTCTCAAGCCACCATTTCTATTAATCTCACGGCAGACTGTTGAAGCTGAGCGACCCAATTGGCTTGCAATGGTACGAATGGATAACTGACTGACGATGCCTCTGGATATCTCTTCTCTTTCTGAAAGGCTTAAAGCCAAGCTCGAACGTTTCCGTTCTGGAGGACGAATACCTCCAGTCCTAGATAAAATGCCGTAGATACAGGATGAATGCCGGTCAATTGAACGGGCTATTGACCACAACGAATCACCGCGTTTATATTTATCCCAGATCTCGGATTTTAATTCTTTTGTGTAATGTAATCGTGCTCTACGGGCCATTTTGCAACACTCCTTCTTTTATTTAAGGATAGCGTGTTGCGTCGATCAGTTGAGGTCACCGCCATAAGCGGACATTAGGAACGTTTTGTTAGGGTGTTGAATTATTAAACGCTACGTAATCTAGGATCATATTTATTCTTCATCAAAATACTAAAATGATGCCAGATACCTTTAGTGTAAATGATAAACCCATTAATCCAATTACCTTTTCTTATAACAAGATTGCCTAATAGTTTCTCGGCATATACATAACCATCATTAGCTGCTTTTTTGAAATGTTCTTCGGCCTTTAATAAGTCCTTCTCAACACCCCAGCCAAGATTATATATCCTTCCAATCATTATATTAGCTATTGGCACGCCATTTTCTGATGCTAGTTCAAAATACCAAAGTGCCTTATTATGGTTTTTTTCTATTCCTTTCCCGTAACAATATAAGCGTCCTAAACCATAGGCTCCCAATGGATCGTTAGCAATATCAAGCGATTGTTTATACCAATGAAAAGCTTTGTTGTAATCACGTTCTAAATTATTACCACCAAATTCATAAATGTTTGCTATTTCGCTATAAGCGAGTAGCTCTCCATCATTTACCAAAGACTTAAACAAGAATAAGGCGCCTGCTGTATCAGAATTCCTGACGCAACTGGTTGCTTTATCCCATCTCTCTTGGGTAGTGTCACCGGTTGCATCCTTTAGGCTATTCATTTTGTCTTGTAGCATGATCTCTGTTAGTTACTGTGCAGACCTCTTTTTATTATTTCCTTATGTCCGCCTTAGGGTGAGAGTAGACCTAAATCCGACTACAGGCCGCATTCCCACGTTGTTTTATGACCGGTGTTAGCAGTCATTAGTTCCCTTTCAATAGAATCACAGAATGAGTAACTAGGTCAAACTATGGGATATGTGCCAATGGCACTATAACCAGCGTGAGAGATAATAGAGCATCACCCCTTCTGATGATCGAGAGGGGCCATAGACCTGCGCCGCAATCAACTTTTTTTCATCATTGGAAGCAGCTACAGCCTCTTCACTCGTTGTGTAGATAGTCACTACATTGGCGGGAAAGCGCTGTTTTTTTCGCCCTACTTTGGGCGCATAGACCACAGCATAGTGCTCTCCTAGCCTATCTTCTTCGGCAACGTCCTGTTTACGCATCGATCTACTTTTCGCGAGTCGACCTGAATTGAATATCAGGCCAGCGTTCTCGCATCAGCTCAAGATTAACCCTGGTTGGTGCGATATAGGTCAGGTCACCACTACCATCAATAGCGAGATTATCTGTAGCCTTCACTTTAAATTGATCGAGCATTTTTTCATCATCGCATTCGACCCAACGGGCTGTTGCGACATTGATATGTTCAAAGATCGCTTCAACCTTGTACTCATCCTTTAAACGCTGAGCGACTACATCAAACTGGAGTACACCCACCGCACCAAGGATTAGATCATTATTTCTTTGCGGCTTGAATAGCTGGGTTGCCCCCTCCTCGGAGAGCTGCTGTAACCCCTTAAGAAGTTGCTTATTTTTGAGCGGATCTTTCAACACTGCACGACGAAACAGCTCCGGTGCAAAGTGCGGGATGCCGGTAAATTTCAGCTTCTCTCCCTGAGAAAATGTATCACCAATCTGAATCGAGCCGTGGTTGTGCAGACCAATAATATCGCCCGGCCAGGCATCTTCAACATGTCCACGATCCTGTGCCAGGAAGGTAACCGCATTGGGGATCTTTACATCACGATCAATGCGACCCTGGCGCATTTTCATACCCGGTACAAAGTGGCCCGAACAGACACGCATAAAGGCGATACGGTCACGGTGCTGTGGATCCATATTGGCCTGAATTTTAAAGACGAAACCGCTGAATTTCTCCTCTTCCGGTTTCACGATACGATCAATGGTCGCTCGTGGCAGTGGCGAAGGCGCATAGTCAATCAGCGCGTCAAGGATCTCCTGCACACCGAAGTTGTTAATAGCCGAGCCAAACAACACAGGACTTATCTCACCACGCAGGTAGGCATCGTGGTCAAATTCATGACTTGCACCACGTACCAGCTCCACCTCTTCACGGAAATCTTCAATCAACGAGCCGAACAGTTCATCGAGGCGTGGATTATCGAGTCCCTCGATCACCTCACCATCAAGCTTCTTGCCACCATGAGTGGCGCTCATAATGGTAATGCTGTCGTTGTAGAGGTCGTATACACCCTTAAAATTCTTACCCATGCCGATTGGCCATGTGAGCGGGGCGCACTGGATTTTGAGTACATCCTCGACCTCATCAAGGAGGTCAATCGCATCTTTTCCTTCACGATCGAGCTTATTGATAAAGGTGATAATGGGAGTATCGCGCAGACGACAGACCTCCATCAATTTGATGGTTCTGGCCTCAACACCCTTGGCAACGTCAATTACCATCAGTGCAGAGTCAACTGCCGTGAGGGTGCGATAGGTATCTTCAGAGAAGTCTTCGTGCCCAGGGGTATCGAGTAGATTGATGGTATGTTCACGATAGGGGAACTGCATCACCGAGGAGGTGACCGAGATACCACGCTCCTGCTCCATCTTCATCCAATCCGATGTGGCATGACGTGCGGCCTTACGACCTTTAACCGATCCGGCAAGCTGAATCGCACCCCCAAAAAGGAGCAATTTTTCAGTTAGAGTGGTTTTACCGGCATCAGGGTGCGAAATAATCGCAAAGGTACGGCGTTTCTTCGCCTGTTCAAATGGTGTAGACATAAATAAGGGCAATCTGACTCATCAATAAAATGAGTGCAGATTATATATCAGTGCGAAAATGAACGTGATGAATAGTTATCTCAGGAGCTGATCCAGAGTAATCGGCTTCTCAATGGCATAACCTTGCCCAAATTCAATATCGGTCCCTTGCAGCTTTTCCAGAACCTGTTCATTGGCAACAAATTCAGCAATGACCTTTTTACCCATCACATGAGCAATCTCACTGATCGAACAAACGACCGCCATATCATCTTCATTGGTATCAATATTTTTGACAAAGACACCATCAATTTTAAGGTAGTCTACCGGCAGCTTTCGAAGATAGGCATAAGATGAGAGTCCTGTTCCAAAATCATCCAACGAGAAACGGCAACCTGTCGTCTTCAGCTTGTTGATGAAAAAGATTGCATAATCGATATCATCAATAGCTGAGGTCTCTGTCACTTCAAACGTAATAAAGTGCGGATTAAAGTTACCACTGGTAAGTCGATCATAGAGATAATCCATAAAGAGCTTATCGCTCATACTGTTACCAGAGATATTGATCGACAGACCGTCGATATCTCTAATTTTAGTCTGGTTCTCTTCAAGCCAGTCAAACACGCTACCTACAACCCACTGATCGATGTCTGTAATTCGATTATATAGCTCAGCTGCGGCGATGAAT
>JAOTST010000199.1 GCA_029864785.1 Chromatiales bacterium
AAAGCGAACCTTGGCAGGGGTTTTATCCAGCGGATCTCCCCGAAGATTGGCAGCTGGATTTCTATAGCAATGAATTTCGTGCCGTGGTTATTCCCATTCATATGTGGCAGGAGATGAGTCCAGATAAGGTGGGTGAGTGGATAGATGCCGTACATGATGAATTTCGTTTCTATCTAGAGGCATCCAACCAGTCAAAAATAGAGAATATAAATATAGAACTGTTTGGAGAGCATTGGGGTGGATGGGTCTGTCGTGATTTAGCTGTTACGGATGGTATAGCCCCCTCTATCTGGTACGAGGGGGCAGCAGAACCTCGTCAAATGAGAGGTTCTATTGAGAATTTACACCATGATATGGGCAGTGCCAATCGAGGGGTCATTGTAGTGAATGCGATGGAGGAGTCGTGGGAGGTAGCCTCCGATATGCGTCAGCTGGTAGAGTTAATGGGCTATGGCTGAAATCAATCAATCGAGATTTCTCATCAAAATAACCGACCTCCACTTCTCGCAGCGGGGGCGCAAAATATTCGATGGCGCTAATATTGAGATCGAACGTGGAAAAATCACCGCCATAATGGGGCCGAGTGGCGCAGGAAAAACAACACTATTAAAACTGATTGGTGGACAGCGACACCCCGATACGGGGAGTGTTGAGGTCGATGGGGTTAATGTTCACAAGCTTTCACGGCGCAAGCTTTATGCGTTGCGAAAGAAGATGGGAATGCTATTCCAATCGGGTGCACTGCTGACGGACCTCACCGTCTTTGAGAATGTCGCCTTTCCGCTACGCGAACATACTCGTCTGCCCGAATTGATGATTCGGGATCTGGTGCTGATGAAGTTGGAATCAGTAGGGCTCCGTGGAGCCAAAAATCTAATGCCAGCGGAACTTTCGGGTGGGATGGCTCGTCGGGTCGCGATGGCGCGAGCGATTGCTCTGGAGCCGATGATGGTGTTCTATGATGAGCCTTTTACCGGGCAGGATCCGATATCAATGGGGGTACTGGTTAAGCTGATTAAAAAGCTCAATAGTGTGCTTGAGATGACCTCGGTGATTGTCTCTCACGATGTGGCCGAAACGGCGGCGATCGCCGACTACATCTACCTTATCTCCGAGGGGAAGGTGGTTGCCAAAGGAACACCTGAGGAGTTGAACCGAACCGACTCTGAATGGGCTCAGCAATTTATGCAGGGTCTGGCAGATGGTCCGGTGCCGTTTCACTACCCTGCTTCAGATTATGCCACTGAATTAATGGAACCAAAATGAGCTGGGTGAGAGATCGGTTACTCGATAAATTGCACTATCTGGGACATCAGTCGTTGAATGCCTTTGCCCGCCTTGGTCGGGGAAGTCTGTTGCTGTTGCAGCTCATTTTTGCTGTACCTCAGGCGATTATGCGTTGGCGTCTTATCTTGCAACAGATCTATTCGGTGGGGGTGTTATCGCTGCTGATTATTATTGTCTCTGGATTTTTTGTGGGCATGGTGCTCAGCTTTCAAGGTTATATTACATTGGTCGATTATGGTGCTGAGGAGTCCCTAGGCACCATGGTCGCGCTCTCTCTGGTGCGTGAGCTGGGGCCTGTAGTCACTGCACTGTTGTTTGCAGGGCGTGCGGGGTCGGCGCTGACCGCAGAGATCGGTCTGATGAAGGCGACTGAACAGCTGTCGGGAATGGAGATGATGGCGGTTGACCCGATAAAAAGAGTGCTGGCTCCACGTTTTGTGGCGGGACTTATATCGCTCCCTATTTTGGCGATGATCTTTAGTGCTGTAGGTGTTTTGGGAGGGGAGTTTGTTGGCGTCGGGTTGCTGGGCGTTGATGGGGGAAGCTTCTGGTCACAGATGCAGGCGAGTGTCGATTTTCGTGATGATGTGCTCAACGGTATGATTAAAGGGGTCGTATTTGGTTGGGTGGCGAGCTGGATAGCCCTGTTTGAAGGGTATGATGCCGTTCCGACTTCATCGGGTGTGAGTAGTGCAACCACTCGAACCGTGGTGCATACCTCACTGGCAGTTTTGGGGCTCGATTTTATTTTGACGGCACTCATGTTTTAAAAGGATAACGAACGATGAATTTAAGGGTTATAGAGATAGGTGTTGGCATATTTGTAGCCATTGGATTAGCGGCGCTGTTAATACTCTCACTACAGGTGAGTAATCTCACACTATTAGATAACGGTCCCAGCTATCAGGTGACTGCCCGTTTTCAGAATATAAGCGGTCTTAAGGTCCGCGCCCCGGTATCGGTTGCAGGTGTTCGTGTTGGGGAGGTGGCAGATATCCACTTTGATCCTGAGACCTATGAGGCGGTGGCGACGCTCACTATTAGTGAGCAATATGATCAGCTGCCGATTGATAGTCAGGCGGGAATTCGCACGGCGGGTTTGCTGGGAGAGAAGTATGTTGCCCTGGTACCGGGGAGTGGCTTTGCCTTTGGCGCGGATGAAGACGGTGAAGACTCCAAGCCCCAGATGCTGGTCGATGGCAGTGAAATTACTGATACCAGTTCATCCATGGTGCTGGAGGAGCTGATTGGTCAGTTCATTTTTGGTAAAGGTGATAAGGGCGGTCAGTAGCAGTTTATGGGGACAGTTTCATTTAATCTAGTGGCGGCTGCGGATGGCTTGCTCTCTGCTGAAGGTGAACTTAGTTTGGTGACCGTTGAAGCGGCGTTGATTCTCAGTCGACATATTTTTCAACAACAGCAAGGTGATGTGACGGTTGACCTTGGTGAGGTGAGTCGCGCCGACAGTGCAGGGCTTGCCTTATTAATCCTCTGGGTACGAGAGCTGCGTGGTCGCGGGCGGACGCTCACTTTTGTTCATACCCCGCCGCACCTGTTGCGTCTGGCAGGGGCCTCTAATCTCAGCAACATTCTGCCATTTTCCCTGCCCGAATTGTTAAATTCAAATGATAGGACTACCCAGAATTTTGTTTGAGTGAATGGGATTTCCTGCGGTGGTCGTTTAAAGGTATGATCCACGCTCTTTATTTGAGCCATTGTCGAGAGTCAAAGCTATATGGAAACCTCAGAGGTTAAAGCCCTGCTAGATGCTGCACTGCCGAACTGTGAAGTCACGGTGGAGAGTGATGGCAGCCATTACGATGTCACCGCTATTGGTAGCGAGTTTGATGGGGTATCTACCCTTAATCGCCAGCGCGCGGTCAATAAGGTACTGATGGAGCACATTACCAACGGTACAATTCATGCTGTCAATATCAAAGCATTCACTCCCGATGAGTGGACTAAGGCGCAAAAGATCTCTATCTCTGCTTCATAACTTTACGACCGGAACGAACGACCATTGGATAAGTTAATCATTACCGGCGGAAATCAGCTTAGTGGCGAGATCCGTATTTCAGGGGCGAAGAATGCGGCGTTGCCGATTCTTATTTCAGCACTGGTGGCTAGTGAGCCAGTGACCATCTCTAATATTCCCCATCTCCATGACATTACCACCACTATGGAGCTGCTTGGCAACATGGGGGTTTCGTTGGGAATCGATGAAAAGCTCAATGTTGAGGTTGATTGTTCGACAATTAACAACTTTTCAGCGCCCTACGAGTTGGTGAAAACAATGCGGGCCTCTATTTTAGTATTGGGCCGCTGGTGGCTCGTTATGGCAAGGCGCACGTCTCGCTACCGGGCGGTTGTGCCATCGGTAGCCGTCCTGTCAATGTCCATATTGATGGACTGCGTGCGATGGGAGCCGATATTAGCGTTGAGAATGGCTACATCGAGGCGACAACCAATGGTGGACGCCTTAAAGGCGCGGAACTTGATCTTGATATTGTCACGGTCACCGGCACTGAAAATTTGGTTGCAGCAGCGAGCCTTGCAGAGGGAACCTCTATCATTCGTAATGCGGCGATGGAGCCTGAGGTGGTCGATTTGGCCAATTTTCTCAACACCCTCGGCGCAAAAAT
>JAOTST010000010.1 GCA_029864785.1 Chromatiales bacterium
GTGTGTTTGAAAAATTCATCACCAATTTTGAATCCAAACAGACACAGTCCACTTTTAATATCAAAAATAACTCTAATAATAATTTTACTATTACACGTCCTAAAAACAGGGTCGCTAATCCAACTGTTACTGCCTCACTAGAGTCGGCCAACCAAGCTTCTATGGCTCAGCTCTTAAATAGCTATGCGCACTACGTCAATGATCTCACCACTCAACAAATTGCTGCTGAAATTAAACAAAATCAACAACAGCAAATTACTCGCCTCAGTGACGCCATTACGCTTGCCAAAACGTTAGAGCTCAAACGCCCAAAAAGCTATGCCCTACCTGAAGGAACACCGCTGGAGTTCTATGGTTATCAATATCTTGAAGCCAAAAAGACCTCTCTTGAAAACAAAATAAATAGTAGCCCCCTTAATGATAATAGTTTTACTACTGTTAAATTCGACACCGAGGCCTCTACACCATCCAGCCCCATAAAACCCCGGAAGAAATTGATTATTATTTTAAGCGTCGTGCTTGGAATAATGTTCGGCATTTTCACCGCCTTTCTACTCCATGCGATCCAGTCACACAAAGAAAAGCTGGCGGCACTCCCTAACTAGTTCTACCGCCCACCAAATATCGCTATAATGTACCCTTTTACTGCTTTACAAAGGGTGCAACTTGAGCACAGCAACTAGTCCGTACGACACCACCACCTTTCAGGGGTTAATCCTCGCCCTTCAGAACTACTGGGCAGAGCAGGGGTGCATTATTCTGCAACCGCTTGATCTTGAGGTGGGTGCCGGAACCTTCCACCCAGCCACATTCCTGCGCTCGATTGGACCGGAGCCGTGGGCCGCCGCCTATGTGCAGCCTTCACGTCGCCCTACCGATGGCCGCTATGGGGAAAATCCCAACCGTCTGCAGCACTACTATCAGTTTCAGGTGATGATCAAACCTTCACCGCTGGAGATTCAGGATCTCTATCTTGGCTCACTGAAGATGCTCGGTATCGACCCACTGGAGCACGATATCCGCTTTGTTGAAGATAACTGGGAATCACCTACTTTGGGTGCCTGGGGTCTCGGCTGGGAGGTTTGGCTTAATGGCATGGAGGTGACTCAGTTTACCTACTTCCAACAGGTGGGTGGACTCGAATGTCGTCCCGTCACCGGCGAGATCACCTACGGTCTTGAACGCATCGCTATGTATCTACAGGGCGTAGAGTCTGTCTATGATCTGGTCTGGACCCACGATGGCCCCGCCGGCAAGGTGACCTACGGTGATGTCTTCCATCAAAATGAGGTAGAGCAATCGACCTTCAACTTTGACCACGCCCATGTCGATACCCTTTTTGAGCAGTTTGATTTCTATGAACGTGAAAGCAGCAAACTGATCGACGAAGATTTACCGCTACCTGCTTACGAGATGGTGCTCAAGGCATCACACATCTTTAATCTGCTCGATGCCCGCCACGCTATTTCAGTCACCGAGCGTCAGCGCTTTATCCTCCGAGTGCGTGCCCTTTCACGCGCCGTGGCACAAACCTATTATGAGTCACGAGAAAAACTCGGCTTTCCGATGTTGAAAAAGAGCACGGGAGATAAATCATGAGTGTCATAGAAAATAGAGACCTGCTGATTGAACTGGGTACCGAGGAGCTTCCACCAAAGGCGCTCAAAAAACTCTCCGATGCCTTTACCAAGGGGATTGTTAGTGGTCTTAAAGGTGCCCAGCTTAACTTTGGCCAGGTCGACAGCTTCGCCACACCCCGTCGCTTGGCAGTACTGATTCACGGCCTCGATACCGCCCAACCCAATCGTGATGTTGAAAAGAAGGGGCCCGCCGTCAAGGCGGCCTACGATGCCGACGGCAATCCCACCAAGGCACTTGAAGGTTTTTCCCGATCCTGCGGAATTACCCCTGATCAGCTCGAAAAAATCGAGACCCCCAAGGGAGAGTGGCTCGTTTTCCGTGAGCAGCAACAGGGAGAGCAGACCAGCCAGCTGATTCCCGACATGATTAAAGAGTCACTCCATAAACTCCCCATCCCCAAAAGGATGCGCTGGGGAGCCCTTGATTCGGAGTTTGTAAGACCGGTTCAGTGGCTGCTTATTCTGTTTGGCGATGAGGTGGTCGATACCGAGATCCTTAGCCAGAAATCGGGGCGCATCACTCGCGGTCACCGCTTCCACTGCCCCGAACCCATTACGATCACGACTCCTGCCAGCTATGCCGAAACACTAAAAGGGCAGGGGAGGGTCATCGCCGACTACGCCGAGCGCAAGAACCTGATTGAGCAACAGGTGATTGCCGCCGCCAAAGAGGCCAAGGGTGAGGCCGTTATCGATCCGAACCTTTTAGATGAGGTGACAGGCCTGGTCGAGTGGCCCATTGCGGTCGTCGGCAACTTTGATAAGAAGTTTCTTGAAGTCCCACCCGAGTCGCTTATCTCGGCAATGAAGGGTCATCAGAAATACTTCCACATGGTCGATGAGAGCCAACAGTTACTGCCCAATTTTATTACCCTCAGCAACATTGAGAGTAGCAATCCCGATGTGGTTCGCCACGGTAATGAGCGCGTCATCACACCTCGTCTCACCGATGCCATGTTCTTTTGGGAACAGGACGCCAAACACTCGCTAGAGTCCCGTCTGGGCAGCCTCAGCAAGGTGGTTTTCCAGAAACAGCTCGGTACGCTGCGTGATAAGACCGATCGTATTGTTGAGCTCTCTCAATCGATTGCTTCAGAACTAGGTTCTGACAGGGAGCAGGCTGCCCTTGCGGCGATGCTCTCCAAGTGTGACCTGATGACTGAGATGGTCGGTGAGTTCCCCGATCTTCAGGGGCTGATGGGTTACTACTATGCAAAGAAGGAGGGGATAAGCGAGAAGACTGCCAAGGCACTTGATGAGTGTTATATGCCTCGTAACGCCGCCGACAACCTTCCTGAGGGAGAGATTGGTCAGATTGTGGCGATCGCGGATCGTATCGATACCCTGGTCGGGATCTTCGGAATCGGTCAGAAGCCAACGGGCACCAAAGACCCGTTTGCGCTGCGTCGTGCCTCTCTGGCACTGCTGCGGATCATGATCGAAAAAGGGCTCGATCTCGACCTGGAAAAGCTGCTTCAACAGGCCTCTGAAAACCTTAAAAATCAACTCTCCGATGATGCCGACTCACTCCTTCTGGAAAACCTTACCGATCAAACAGTAGCTCTGGAGGCAATGGACTATACCCTTGAGAGAGTAAACGCTTACTATCAAGATAGGGGAGTACACTACTCGGTTATCGATGCCGTTCTGGCGCTTCGACCCACCTCACCACTGGACCTTGATCAGCGTATTTCAGCGGTTGCCGCGTTCCAGAAACTCGATGAGGCTGAGAGCCTTGCCGCTGCCAATAAGCGTATCGGTAACATTCTGCGTAAGGTCGAAGGGGGGGTATCTGATAACTACGATAGTGCCCTCTTTAATGAGGAGGCTGAAAAGGCACTGGCGATACAACTGGAAGAGGTTACCGCCCAGGTTGAGCCGCTGTTTAGCAGCCGTAATTATACCGATGGACTCAAACAGCTGGCGCATATGCGCGATAGCGTGGATCACTTTTTTGATTCGGTGATGGTGATGGATGACGATGAAGCCATTCGCAATAATCGACTCGCCCTGTTGAAACGGCTTAACCAGCTATTTACCCACGTTGCCGACCTCTCTCTGCTAAAAGGAGATTCAAAATGAACAGGGACTCCTATCAAGAAATGCTCGATGCCGTACAGGCGTTTCACGACAAGCATGACTTTAAAAATAAGGGCGGGGAGGAGCTGACCTACCGCATGACCCTAATGGCCGAAGAGCTTGGTGAGATGGCGGCCTGTATCAGTAAGGGAAAGCCTAAAGAGGAGCTGGCGGAAGAGACCGCCGACCTCTTTATCCTGCTTATGGGTACTGCCATCTCGGCCGGTTTCGATCTCAATGAGTCGTTCTGGGCCAAGATGGACAAGATCATGAAGCGTGATTCTAGAATGGTCGATGGTCGTATCCGTGTCTCTGAATTTCGTTAGAACAACAAAGTAGATCATCTTGAAACTGATCATTCTGGATCGCGATGGGGTCATCAACTACGACTCCGACAACTACATTAAATCGGTAGAAGAGTTTATCCCGCTTCCAGGATCCCTTGAGGCGATCGCTGCGCTCAACAGCGCAGGTTATCGTATCGCCATTGCTACTAATCAATCCGGTATCTCTCGCGGTTACTACGATATCGACACACTCGATGCGATGCATAAAAAACTCGCTTCCGAGCTTGAAAAGGTTGGTGGCCATATCGACTATATCGCCTACTGTCCCCATGGCCCTGATGACCACTGCTCGTGTCGCAAACCCCTAAGTGGCATGTTGGAAAAGATTGCCCAACACTTCGATACTGAACTCTCTGGTGTACCGGTTGTTGGGGATTCTCTGCGGGACCTGCAATCTGCCCAAACGGTGGGGGCTAGCCCCATGCTGGTAAAGACCGGCAAGGGTGAGAGAACCATTACCAAAGAGGAGGGGATAGAAGGTATTCCTGTTTTTGCTGACCTCGCTGCCGCCGCTGCCCACCTGATAGAGAAAAATTAAGATGCTCGCTCTTCGCACCACTTTTTTTTATATTGGGCTTATTCTCTTTACCCTGCCCCATACCACAATTACACCTCTACTTTGGCTTACTCCCTACAAACTGCGGCGAGCATATTTGGGGATCTGGGCTCACTTTACCCTCTGGTGGCTCAAGTTCACCTGCAATCTTGACTACCGGGTAGAAGGGCAAGAGAACATCCCCGCAGAAGCATCCATTATTCTCGCCAAACACCAATCCACCTGGGAGACCGTTGCAATGCAGCGCATATTTCCACTACAGACCTGGGTCTTAAAACGTGAGCTGTTGTGGATTCCATTTTTTGGCTGGGGACTAGCGATGACTCGCCCAATCGCCATTGACCGAGCTGCCGGTAAAAAGGCGCTCAAACAGGTAATAAAGCAGGGAACAGACCGCCTCAAACAGGGGATTTGGGTAGTCGTCTTTCCTGAAGGAACACGTACCCTATACGGCAGCAGAAAAAAATATGCGATTGGCGGGGCGATGCTTGCCGAAAAAAGTGGCTACCCGGTAGTTCCCGTAGCCCACAACGCGGGAAAATATTGGCCTAAGGTGGGATTGATCAAACCAGGAACAATTACCCTTTCTATTGGTCCAACTATCTCAACAAAAGATATAAAAACTAAAGAAATCAATAGGTTATCTGAGGAGTGGATCGAAAACCGGTGTCTAGAGCTGTAGCCCATCCTAACCTCTCTTAGCAAATAAAAAGGCTGTTGGATAAAATCCAACAGCCTTTTTTATACCGAGAAAGTCGATGTTTTAGTTAAACGTCGAGGTTTGATACATAGAGCGCATTGCTCTCGATAAACTCTCTTCTTGGCTCAACCTGATCACCCATCAAGGTGGTGAATATCTCATCCGCCGCAATCGCATCTTCAATTCGAACCTGTAGCATACGACGACCCTCAGGATCCATCGTGGTCTCCCAGAGTTGATCTGGATTCATCTCACCAAGACCTTTATAGCGCTGAATATGTTGACCTCGCTTTGCCTCATTCATGAGCCAACCCATCACATCATCAAAGTTCTCTACGGGATGCTGTTTTTCACCGCGCTTAATGGAGGCACCATCTCCAATCAACCCCTGGAGCTGGCTGGAAAGTTTGCCGATCTCAGTATATTCGGGTGAATCAAAAAATGCTCGGGTGAAGACCGTTCTAGTTTCCCTTCCATGCTGCACCTCGGTAATAACAATGGCACTTGTTTTGCCATCTTCATCGGTCTCTACATGAAGCTCCAGATCACCAGCCATTACCATCCGCTCCTGTTTGAGAATCTCCTCAAACCAGGCCTCGGCATCACTACTAAAATTATCACTCTGTAGAACACTCATATCGACCATTCCAGTGAGTAAAAGAGGATGATAGCGCTTAGATATTCGTTGAATGGTGTTTTTTACCAGCTGATGCTGACGCGCAATCTCTTCTAAGGCAATACCACTGATTGCGGGCGAATCGGTCGATACATGAAGCTCCGCATTCTCTATCGCAATATGTAATAGGTAGCTGGTCAACTCTGCGTCATCCTTCACATAGCGCTCCTGCTTACCCTTTTTCACCTTATAGAGTGGGGGTTGAGCGATATAGATATAACCTTTCTCAACCAGCTCTGGAAGCTGACGATAGAAGAAGGTCAATAGCAGGGTGCGGATGTGTGAACCATCCACATCGGCATCGGTCATGATGATGATGCGATGATAACGCAGCTTCTCAAGATTGTACTCGTCACGACCAATTCCACAGCCCAGGGCGGTAATGAGTGTGCCAACTTCTTGCGAGGAGATCATCTTGTCAAAACGGGCCTTCTCTACATTGAGAATCTTTCCTTTCAAGGGAAGAATTGCCTGGTTTTTGCGATCACGCCCCTGCTTGGCCGAACCACCGGCTGAATCACCCTCCACAATATAGAGTTCAGATAGTGCCGGGTCTCTCTCCTGACAGTCGGCCAGTTTTCCTGGTAGGCCTGCGATATCAAGGGCACCCTTACGGCGGGTCATCTCGCGCGCCTTTCTCGCTGCATCACGCGCTCGTGCAGAATCGACCACCTTACCTGCGATTATTTTGGCATCGGCCGGATTTTCTAACAAGAAATCCTGAAATTTCTCGGCAACCAACGACTCAACCACACCCTTCACCTCAGATGAAACCAATTTGTCCTTGGTTTGAGAGGAGAACTTTGGATCAGGTACCTTAACCGAAAGCACCGCAGTAAGACCTTCACGGGCATCATCACCGGTTGGGCTCACCTTTGATTTTTTAGCCAATCCTTCAGACTCGATATAGTTATTCATGGTACGTGTCAGCGCGGCCCTTAGACCGGCCAGATGAGACCCACCGTCACGCTGCGGAATATTATTGGTGTAGCAGAAGATATTCTCCTGATAGACATCGCTCCACTGCATAGCAACCTCAACCACGATGTCATCTTTCTCCGAAACAGAGTGGAGCACACCCGAGTGGATAGGATTTTTATTACGATTAAGATGTTCTACAAAGGCACTAATTCCACCTTTATATTCAAAAATATCCTCTTTACCCTCATTGCGCTCATCAATTAGCTCAATTCTCACACCAGAATTTAGGAACGATAGTTCACGTAGGCGCTTTGCCAGGATGTCGTAATGAAACTCTGTATTATGGGCAAAGATTTCACTGCTTGGTTTAAATCTGATCTCTGTACCTGTTCCCTGAGCTGTACCTGTCTCTTTTAACGATTCTTGGGGTTCACCCAGCACATAGTGCTGCTGATATTTTTTTCCATTTCTCTGAATCGTTAAGGTCAGATCTTCTGAAAGAGCATTAACCACCGAAACGCCTACACCATGCAGACCACCAGATACTTTATAGGAGTTATCATCAAACTTACCACCCGCATGGAGTACAGTAAGAATAACCTCGGCGGCAGAAACACCCTCTTCCTCATGAATATCTACAGGAATTCCGCGGCCATCATCGCTAACCGAAACAGAGTTATCACTATGGATTTTTACGACTACTTTTGAACAGTGTCCAGCAAGCGCCTCATCAATCGAGTTATCGACCACCTCAAAAACCATATGGTGCAAACCAGTGCCATCATCGGTGTCACCAATATACATACCGGGTCTTTTACGAACGGCATCAAGTCCTTTTAAAACCTTAATATTTGAGGAGTCGTAGCTCTGATCGGCCATACTATTCCGTATCCTATTTACTGCGTAATTAGAGAAAAAATTATATCAGCTATTGTACCATCTCGGTGAGTAAACCTTGTTTCACGTGAAACAATTTCTCACCCTGTTGCACATACGCCTCTATATTTATGAGGTCTGTTGCTGATACAAAAAGCTGTAGTTGCAAGTCTCTCACCAAATTAAAGAGCAATTCAATATTAATAACATCGAGCTCTGCAAAAATATCATCCATCAATATAATTGGATCGACACTCATCTGTTTTCTAAAGTGAATCAGTTGAGCTACTGTTAACAAGACTTGTAACACTTTTTTTTCACCCCGAGAGAGAATTTCTCTAATAGGAACACCATCTAAAGAAATTTTAAAATCTGCTCGATGTGGGCCTTGATGGGTAAATCCTCTATCAATATCCTGTTCTCTGCTATTAATGAGTGCTTCTTCGAGTGAAATACCACTCTTCCACCCGGATGAGTAGTTAATATTTAACTTATTAATATCAAAAGAAACTTTAAATTTGTTGGCTATCTCTTGTTTTAACGTCTGCAATACCTGATCAAATAGATCTCTTCTGTATTTATCAATTTGTTCTGCATAATTACATAAGACCTTATCCCAATGATCTAATTTTGATCCGTTTCGTGTTCTCAATATTTTATTTCTTTGAGATAGCGTTTTTTTATAATTTGATATAAGTTCATTATAATCATGTTTCACGTGAAACAGTGACCAATCAATAAACGATCGACGTCTTTCTGGCGAACCATCAACTAAATCGCACTGTTCAGGAGATATTGTTAGTTGAGGGAAATAAGAGGCTAAAATTGAAGCTTTGTGAATTGGTTCTTGATTAATCCGGATCTTAAATTGATTTAACTCCGATTCTCGATTAAGACCCACACGGTAATGAGTTAATCCAGCAGAAATTTTTGCAAAAATGGTAAAGCTACTCTTATCTGATCTAACAATACGAGAGCTCTTTTTTGTTCGAAATGAACGCGCTGAAGTAATCAAGGATATAGCCTCAATAAGAGAGCTCTTTCCTGAACCATTACTACCGATAATAAAATTGATGCTAGGGGAGGGGAAAAGTACAACATCCTCCAGATTTCTTACATTTGAGATCTGGAGTTTTTCAATAATCATACTGAATAAAAATAAATTTAAACCTTTTTATAACTTCATAGGCATAACAACATATTTCACACCCTCTTCTTTCTTAGAGAGTATGAGACAACTGCTATCACTGTTAGTAAATCGAATTAAGACCTTTTCATCAGAAAACGCATTAAGTGCATCAATTAAATAGGAGACATTAAAACCGATCTCTAACTCCTCCTGATAAGGATAATTGACTTCTACCTCCTCTTCAGCCTCTTCTTGCTCAGGATTGTTAATTGTTAAAGAGAGTCTATTTTCATTAAGCAAAAATCTAATCCCTCGATATTTTTCATTTGAAAGAACAGAGGTACGAATAAGCGCCTGTTTTAGCTGCTCTCGATCTGCCTCCATGATCTTATTGCTCTCATCTATATCTGGGATAACTCGAGTGTAGTCCGGAAAACGGCCATCAATTAATTTTGCACTAAATATCGTACTATCAAATTTAGCCTGTAAAAAATTATTATTTAATGTAATTTCACAACCATCATCACTATCCACCAGTAGTCTTTGAAGTTCTGATACCCCTTTTCTGGGAATAATAATCTGCTGTTCGCTTAAAGAATCAGAGATTTCACTCGACATTAATGCTAAACGATGTCCATCTGTAGCCACACAAGTTATTTTATTTCCATTAGTTTCAAATAACAGACCATTCAAATAATACCGAACATCCTGATTAGCCATACAGAAATGTGTTTTTTCAAATAATTTTTTCAAAGATGCTTGTGAAATAGAAAAATTGGTCATTCCTGTTACAGAATCCATCGAAGGAAAATCTTGCGGTGGTAACTGAGTCAAAGAGAAGCGACTCTTTCCTGATCGAACAACCGTTCTATTTTTTTCAAGCGTAAAAGTAATTAAAGACTCATCGGGAAGATTTCTACAAATATCCGTCAATTTTCGTGCGGGAAGCGTAAGTTCCATTGGCTCATCAATACTCTGGTTAAGAGTAATTTCCGTTTTAAGTTGAATCTCTAAATCGGTGCCTGTAAATATTGCCCTATTGCCTTCAATTTGGATCAATACATTAGCTAAAATTGGAAGTGTCTGTCTTTTTTCTACAACACCACATATTGCTAAAAGGGGCTTAAGCAGTGCGTCTCTAGAAATTTCAAAGCGCATTTTTTTATCCTTATACTTAAATAATAATATTTTTTAAATTATAGATAGTAGTAGTAGTAAGGGGTGTTAATAACCACTAATAACAGTTATTAATCCTTTATTATCAACTAGTTAACTACTTTATAAACAACCTTAAATACTGCTTATGACCTGTGGATAACTTGTATATAAAAGAGGCCATTTTTTGATTATATAATCTATCCACAGCTTTCTCATATCATGTTGTAATTATTCTTAACAGATTAGCATAATCTTCGTCGATCATGGGATCTGACTCTCTCAATTCTTTGATTTTTCTACAGGCATAGAGAACGGTGGTGTGATCTCTACCACCAAAGGAATCACCAATTTCAGGAAGGCTATGATTGGTTAGCTCTTTAGTTAGAGCCATTGCGATCTGTCTGGGCCGTGCAATAGAGCGAGATTTCTTTTTAGAGAGAAGCTCAGCTACGCGTAATTTATAATATTCAGCAACCCCCTTCTGAATATTTTCAGTCGTAACTTGTTTGGCCTGAATAGCCAGATGGTCACGTAGAGCCTCTTTGGCAAAATCTAGAGTAATAGCCTCTCCTCGAAACTGGGCATTGGCATTAACTCTACTTAACGCGCCCTCCAGTTCACGAATATTTGAACGTACATTATTGGCTATAAAGAAGGCCACATCTTCTGGTAGATGAAAATTAGATTGGTTGGCTTTACCATGGAGAATAGCAACACGGGTCTCTAGTTCAGGGGGATCAATCGATACAGTCAGGCCCCAGCCAAGGCGAGATTTAAGGCGTTCTTCCAAGTTTTTCACCCCTTTGGGGAAGGTATCACAGGTAAGGATAATCTGTTTTTGACCTTCAAGTAGGGCGTTAAATGTGTGAAAAAACTCCTCTTGGGAACGCTCTTTACCGGCAAAAAATTGAATATCATCAATAAGAAGCGCATCAAGAGAGCGATAAAACATCTTAAATTCATTCATCTTATTGTGTTGTAACGCTTTAATCATATCGGCTACAAAGCGCTCAGAGTGTAGATAAACAACCTTAGCCTGAGGGTTTTCATTCTTTATTGAGTGACCAATAGCGTGCATTAAGTGGGTTTTACCCAATCCAACACCACCATATATAAAGAATGGGTTATAGGCATTTCCCGGATTTTGAGCAACTTGTAGTGCTGCAGCCCGAGCCAACTGGTTAGATTTGCCTTCAACAAATTGATCAAACGTATAGTGATTAATAAGACTGCTTCGATAGGAGTTAGATTGCTGAATTTCCGCAGGTGGCTGATGTGGTTGCTTTTGAGAAGGTATTTTTTTTAGGTTGCCTACAATGAAATGAACTTGAGTAAAATTACCTGAGGTAACTTGATCCAGAGATCTTTCAATATCAGCCCGGTATTTAGAGACAACCTGATCCTTAACAATAGGGTTAGGGGCGTAAATATTTAAAATAGAGTTGCTAATCTCTGCTTGTAAGGGGCAATAAGAAAACTGAACTGTTGAGGTTCTATGGTCTTTTTAAGCTTTTCCTGGCACTGTTTCCAAATATTATCAGACATTAAATTTAGAGAGATCTCCGGTCTGCTGAAGCAGGATAGTTGAAGCGGTGAACAGGGAGAAAGTGATCCTGTTAGAGAGCGGCAGATTCTACATCCCTTTAAAAAAGTTATCCACAGGCCATTTGGTGGATATTGGGGGTCATCACTAATATGTAAAAAAGATAGAATCTATTTGACTTGAAGGGGGTGTTTCTCGTAGAATTCGCCGTTTTCCCGAATACCAACACATTGGATTTTAGCAATGAAAAGAACTTTTCAGCCAAGTAACCTCAAGCGTGCAAGAACTCACGGTTTCCGTGCAAGAATGAGC
>JAOTST010000200.1 GCA_029864785.1 Chromatiales bacterium
ATTGATATATTTGAAGTAGACGAATGCCGAGGCGAGAGTGGCATGACCACATAGTTGAATCTCCGTACTTGGCGTGAACCAGCGAATGTGAAAACCATCCCCCTCTTCAATAAAAAATGCCGTTTCGGAAAGATTGTTTTCCATGGCGATTTTTTGCATGGTGCTATCAGGTAACCATCTGTCCAGTGGGCAGACGGCGGCAGGATTACCGCTGAATAGATGATCCGTAAAGGCATCTACTTGGTATATTTTTAGCTCCATAACATTACTCCTATATCGTGATGTCCAGCATAGGAATAAATTGATAACCATAACAGATACAGGTTATGCTTAATTCGACCATAACAGATTGGCAGGTAGTGATGACAGCGATAGAACAGAAATTTCTTTATGAACAGGTGGCTGAGGATATGCGGCACGCCATTACTATTGGCACATATAGTTCTGAAGAGCGCTTGCCATCTCTACGGAAGATTACATCACTTTATGGTGTAAGCCTTGCAACGGCCATTCAGGCCTACCAGTGGTTAGAAGATTCTGGTTTCGTTGAGGCGCGTCCAAAATCGGGCTACTACGTGTTGCCAAGGGGGTGCGGTAAGGCGTGTGAACCAGAGGTCAGCAACCCCCGAATGAAGGCAAGTGAAGTAACGGTGGGTGAACTCGCACTCGGTATTCTCGAGGAGGCTCGTCGTCCTGATCTGATTAATCTTGGTGCCGCAGTGCCGGGAGAAGATTTGTTGCCATTGAAAAATATGTCTCGAATTTATGCGGGCGTTGCACGCAGAGAGGAGGCTTTGCTTGGCCACTATGAAGCGCAGCAGGGTAATGAACTATTGCGTAAACAGATATCGCGACAACTACGCTCCAGCGGCGTGCGAGTGCATCCTGATGAGGTCATCATCACGAATGGTTGCATGGAGGCATTGATTCTCTCTTTACGTGCAATATGCAAGGTGGGCGATACCGTTGCGATTGAATCCCCCAGCTATTACGGCATGCTACAGGCCGCTGAACTATTGCGTTTAAATGTATTGGAGCTTCCAACTCATCCTCGTGATGGCGTTGATCTCAATGCCTTGCAGCAGGCATTGGATAAAAAAATGATTAATGTCTGTCTGTTTATGCCCAGCTTTAACAATCCATTAGGATCCTCCATGCCGCACAAAAATCGCAAGCAACTCGTTGAGATGTTAGCCGCAGAAAATGTGCCATTGATTGAGGATGATATCTATGGAGACCTTAGTTATGACACACCCAGATTACCGGCGGCCAAGTCATTTGATTGTCATGGTAATGTACTTCTCTGCTCTTCGTTCTCTAAAACACTCGCACCAGGATATCGAATTGGCTATGTAGTTCCGGGAAAATATTTTGACGCGGTACTCAAACGGAAATTTTTGGGAAATGTAGCCTCTGCCGGAATCCCTCAAGTTGCCTTGGCTGAATTTTTGCGCAAAGGGAGTTATGAACGGGTCGTGCGAAAAGCGGCTCTGCACTATAAGCAGCGGACTGATCGGCTTCGTCAGTTGGTGCTGCAATATTTTCCCGAGGGGACACGAGTTACTCAGCCTCAAGGTGGTTTTGTATTATGGATTGAGATGCCTGAGCATATCAGTGGTGTTGCGTTGCATGATCGGGCATTGGCAGCCGGCATCTCAATAACTCCGGGCGTGATTTTTTCTCCGGGTGGAGATTATCAACACCATATTCGTATGAGTGCCAGTGCTGTGGATGGTGATGCAATAGATAGAGCGGTTAAAACCTTGGGTGAACTTTCCAATAAATTTTGAAAAATCACTCACTCATATTAACGATTTATATCGGCTCTGACACAGCGCAATATTTCGTAAGGGAACTCCTCTTCAAGCGCCTCAAAAACAGGTTTCAATTTTTTTCCGCCATCGTTGTGCTCCAGAGCGAAGCGGATCGCCTCTAACTGATTCTCCTGTAGCGTAACAACATCGGTAAGTATGACCTCACCGCTCTCGATCCCTTTGGTTAGATGACTGTAGATAGTGGTCGGCTTGAGGTCACGTTGCTCCGCAATTGCCTCAATATCCATACCGAGTCGAAAGAGTTGTATTGTCTCTTCTTCAGTATCGCTTTTGTCATCGGCCTCCAGATCTCGGTATTCTGTCAGTATGTCGAGGAAAGCGGTGCCATAAGATTCTAGCTTGCGTGCACCAATACCGGAGATGTTCGATAGTTGATCCAGCGTTTCTGGGCGGTTCTCTACCATTTCGGCGAGGGTTGCATCATGAAAGACGACATAGGCGGGAACACCCTGTTCGTCGGCCAGTTGTTGACGGCGACTGCGAAGCGCCTCCCATAGTTTCCCCGCGCCCTGATTATTAAAGCGGTTGCTCTTTCGTTCACGACTCTTCGCCTTGGCCTTGCGTGAGAACTTACGCAGATGTAGCAGCTGCTCTCCGCGCAATATTGGGCGACTTTTTTCGGTCAGGTTCAGGCCACCGTGACCTTCAAGATCCACTGCCAGCAGTCCATGGGCAATGAGCTGGCGATAGAGGTCTCGCCACTCGCTCTGATTGAGTTCGTTACCGATGCCAAAGGTGCTCACCTGGTTGTGACCGAAACGACTGATACGGTCATTATCCTTACCGAGCAGTACATCGACCAGATAGGTGACACCAAAACGTTGTCCGGTGCGATGCACACAGGAGAGTGCCTTCTGTGCGGCGGTGGTTGCATCCCAGGTTTCGGGTGGCTCCAAACAGGTGTCGCAGTTTCCACACGGCTCTTTTAGCTCGTCATCAAAGTAGCGTAGTAGTGCCTGACGACGGCAAGTAGTGAGTTCACAGAGGCCGAGCATCGCGTCGAGCTTGTGGTGTTCGATGCGCTTGATCTCCTCGGGGGCATTCGATGAAGCCTGCATCTGTTTGAGGGTGATCACATCTTGTAGACCGTAGACCATCCATGCATTGGCGGGCAGGCCATCACGTCCGGCACGTCCTGTCTCCTGATAGTAGGCCTCTAGACTTTTGGGTAGATTGAGGTGGGCGACAAAGCGGACGTCGGGTTTATCGATCCCCATACCAAAGGCAATCGTGGCGACGATAATAACGCTCTCTTCACGTAGGAAACGCTCCTGATTTTGTTTGCGTACTTCGACGGGTAGACCAGCGTGATAGGGCAGAGCCGTTAATCCCTTGGTGGTTAGCCAGGCGGCGGTAGTATCGACCTTTTTACGTGATAGGCAGTAGACGATTCCCGCATCTCCGTCGTGTTCGTTGCGAATAAATCGCAGCAGTCGATCACGGGAGTTACCGCTGTTCTCGCTGATGCGGTAGCGAATATTGGGGCGGTCAAAGCCGCTGATAAATTGTTGCGCCTCGGTGAGCACCAGACGCTCAATAATTTCACGACGAGTGGCCGAGTCGGCAGTGGCGGTGAGGGCGATGCGTGGGATCTGCGGAAAGCGCTGGTGCAGTACTGAAAGTTGCACATATTCGGGGCGGAAGTCGTGACCCCATTGTGAGACACAGTGCGCCTCATCAATGGCAAACAGGGCGATAGGGATTCGTTCAATCAGATCAAGTGTGCGCGGCATCATCAACCGCTCGGGGGCAACGTAGAGTAGATCCAGCTCCCCGCGATGGAGGGCATCCTCTATCTCACGCGCCTCATCGAGGCTAAGGGTAGAGTTGAGAAAGGCCGCACGTACCCCATTCAGGTGCAGGGCATTGACCTGATCCTGCATCAGCGCGATCAGGGGCGAGACAATAATACCAACCCCGTTACGCACCATGGAGGGGATTTGATAACAGAGTGATTTTCCACCGCCAGTAGGCATCAACACGAGTGCGTCACCACCACCAACGAGCTGTTCGATGATCTCCTGTTGCTGTGGGCGAAAATCTTCATAGCCGAAGGTATTTTTCAGTACCTGAAGAG
>JAOTST010000201.1:0-2500 GCA_029864785.1 Chromatiales bacterium
GTGGATGCGGCGTAATCGACGCCACGGTGTGGACGCTTTTTACCCAAAACGGGATGATAGCGTGAACGCTGAAACTTTGAAGAGATACGGCGGAAGTCGACCGGTGAACGGATAAACTCTTTTCTGAGACTATAGCCTTTTGGGGTGTAGTAGTTGGCGCGACCATGTTTGTCGATATGGCGTAACGCGGTGACCTTTCTGCCCTGATTGATAAACTCTGCGGCGATGATCTCACCATCAGAGAGTTTCTCTCCCTCTAAGTGGCGCTCTTCGTAGAGAATGGTAAAGCTGTCACCACTACGAATATCGAGAGCGAAGTCGATATCCCAACCAAAGACGGCAACCAGTTCCATTATTGTTTTGTCAGAGAGTCCTGCTTTGAGTCCTGCTGCATAGAAGGAGTTATTGATCACTCCTGATGAGTGGACGATTCGTTTTTCGATCTCTTTTGCTGAGTGGGAAACGCTATAGTTATTATTTGCGGGATTATATTTATAGAGTGTTGAGTTGGTTTTAGAGGCTATATAGCGCATCGCCATCAGACGAGTGCCCTCAATCAGGAACTTCACGCTCTGTTTTGGTTGCAATGATGAAAGGTATTGACCGCTCTTTTTGTCGTCAGAGACAAGTTGAGCTAGCTGCTGAGGAGAGAGTTTAAGGTTATCGAAGATTTGTGAGAGGCTATCGCCACTGCTAATGGTGACACTTTTCCAAGAACTTGTATTCTGGATAGATGTCGTATGGTTAACCTCATTTTTCTGGACAAGCTCAGGAAGTTTAAGCGAGAGCACACTGCTCTGAATCTGCTCAATGGGTACACTAATTAAGGGCTCTTGGCGGTTTGCTTCTGCCCGGTCGCTGGGGCTCAACAGTGATAGTGTGACGATAATGGAACCCGCTGCGGCAAGCAGAGAGAGGTGATGCCGTTTGCCTCTCTTGAGAGGACTCTTAGCGAGAGCGAGATCTTTGAAGTCTTGAGTTAACAATGCACACTAACTTATTGGAAATAAAAGCCGATTCTATCCTACAGCACCCTGTTTTTATACAATTTATATGCACTTTTCTATATAGGTGTGGGCTTGATAACAGTTTTCGGGTGATAATATATTCAAATAGAAATGAAACTTAGGAGAATTTGTATGTCCGAACTCGATGATGCCCTAGCAATCATCAAGCGTGGTGCCGAAGAGATTTTGGTGGAAGATGAGCTGGTTGAGAAGCTGAAAAGTGGTAAACCGCTGCGAATTAAGGCCGGGTTTGACCCAACAGCGCCAGATCTACACCTTGGACACACCGTTCTTATCAATAAGCTGCGTCAGTTTCAGGATCTGGGGCACGAAATTCTTTTTTTGATTGGTGACTTTACTGCCATGATCGGTGATCCCACCGGCAAGAGTGCGACTCGCCCCGCGTTGACCCGTGATCAGGTGATTGAGAATGCGCAGAGCTATGAGCACCAGATCTACAAGATACTCGATCCAGAAAAGACACTGGTGATGTTTAACTCAAGCTGGATGAATGCGATGGACTCATCTGAGCTAATACAGCTTGCAGCCAAACATACCGTGGCGCGTATGCTGGAGCGGGATGATTTCTCCAAGAGATATAGCAGTGGGCAGTCGATATCGATCCATGAATTTCTCTACCCGTTGATTCAGGGGTACGACTCAGTGGCGATGAAGGCTGATATAGAGCTGGGTGGAACCGATCAAAAATTCAATCTGTTGGTGGGGCGGCAACTACAGGAGCAGTATGGACAGAAGCCGCAGGTGGTGTTGACCATGCCAATTCTGGAGGGGCTAGATGGTGTACAGAAGATGTCAAAATCTCTGGGGAACTATATCGCCATTGATGAGCCCGCCAATGAGATGTTCGGTAAGGTGATGTCGATCTCTGATGATCTAATGTGGCGCTACTTTGAGTTACTTAGTTTCCGACCCATGGCAGAGATCGATGGATACAAACAAGAGATGGATGCCGGCAAGAACCCAAGGGATATTAAATTTATCCTTGCGGAGGAGCTGGTGGATCGCTTCCATGAGGTTGGTGCGGGCAAGGCGGCTAGAGAGGAGTTTATCTCCAGATTCCAGAAAGGGGCGATGCCGGATGATATTGAAGAGAAGTCAGTATCAGCTCCCGATGGCGAGATTGCGATTGGAAATCTGTTAAAAGATGCGGGGTTGGTTGCTTCAACATCTGAGGCGATGCGAATGATCAATCAGGGCGCAGTGAAGATCGATGGGGAGCGCGTATCCGATCCCAAATTGGCTGTATCAAAAGAGACAACCCATATATATCAGGTTGGAAAACGCCGTTTTGCCAAGGTTACTGTCGCCTGAAATTAATGCGCTGAAATTAATTTACATAAAAGCGAAAAAAACGATTGACTCGGGGGGCGAAATCTCTAGAATACGCCCTCCCAACTCGGGGTGCTCCTACAGAGTAGAGCGACAATAACGCGGTTTTGAATTAGTTTGAAATTAGTAGTTGACGCAGTTTA
>JAOTST010000011.1 GCA_029864785.1 Chromatiales bacterium
GGCGAGGGATGCCGGTGCCAAACAGGTCTACTTTGCATCGGCAGCGCCACCAGTACGTTATCCAAATGTTTACGGCATTGATATGCCGTCCTCTAAGGAGCTGATTGCCCACGGGCGAGATGAAGATGAGATCAACAGTGAAATAGGTTCGGATAAGCTTTTCTTTCAGGATCTGAAAGATTTGATTCAATCTGTCGTGCATAAAAACGTACCAGATGTGGAACAGTTTGAAGCATCGGTCTTCAATGGTGAGTATGTCACTGGTGATGTGGATGCAGAATATCTGGAGCGGATCGAAGCTTTGCGTAACGATAGCGCCAAGTCGGACAGTGAGCAGCCCAAGAGTGTAATCGATATGCACAACGAAAGCGCGTAGCAATAGAGTAGTTTTGGAGAGAGAGATGCACGATTGGTCAGAGTATGAGTTAGAGACAATTGCCGTCAGAGCAGGGCAACATCGCACCAATGAGGGTGAGCAGAGTGAGCCGATATTCCCAACATCGAGCTTTACCTTTGCCTCGGCGGCTGAGGCTGCGGCACGTTTTTCTGGTGAAGAGCCTGGAAATATCTATTCGCGTTTTACCAATCCAACTGTCAGAACCTTTGAGGAGCGGCTTGCGGCGCTCGAAGGCGGGGAGCGTTGCGTTGCGACCAGTTCGGGTATGGCTGCCATTTTGGCGACCTGCATGGGGCTGCTTCAAGCAGGTGACCATATGGTCTCTTCACGCTCTATCTTCGGAACGACAACCATCCTATTTAATAATTTTCTGGCAAAATTTGGAGTAGAGACCGACTTTGTCGGGTTGTCAGATTATGCCGCGTGGGAGGCGGCGATTCGCCCAGAGACCAAACTGCTGTTTCTGGAGACCCCTTCCAATCCTGTTACTGAAATGGCGGATATCAAACGACTGGCAGAGCTTGCGCATAAAAATGGTGCGCTGCTAGTGGTTGATAACTGCTTGAGTACACCCATCTTGCAGAGACCGTTTGATTTTGGTGCAGACCTGGTTATTCATTCGGCCACTAAATATCTGGATGGACAGGGGCGTGCGATCGGTGGCGCGGTTATCGGTGGTGGTGAGTCGATAGAAGCGGTTTATAGTTTTCTGCGTAGTGCGGGTCCGACCATGAGTCCATTCAATGCATGGATCTTCTTAAAAGGTCTAGAGACCTTGAGCCTGAGAATGGATCGCCATTGTGAAAATGCACTTAAATTGGCCCAGTGGCTTGAGGTTCAGCCCAATGTTGAGCAGGTCTTCTATCCGGGATTAGAGAGTCATCCTCAGCATGAGCTGGCCAAGCGTCAGCAGAGTGGGTTTGGTGGTTTACTCTCATTTGTGGTGAAGGGGGGCAAAGAGGCCGCATGGCGAGTGATGGATGGTACTCAGTTCGTCTCCATTACCGCCAACTTAGGGGATAGCAAGTCGACCATTACCCATCCGGCGACCACGACTCATGGGAGATTGAGTGACGAGCAGAAACTTGAAGCGGGTATTGTTGATGGCATGGTGCGCGTTTCGGTTGGCCTCGAGAATATTGACGATATCATCGCCGATCTTAAACGGGGGTTATGACCGTTTAATCAAGCCCTGACTCATCGCCATAGTCGATAAAGATCTCTTCACCTTTAAGAATTTTTCGAGTGGCATAGAGCTTCAAACCTTCAAATTCGGAGCAGGGTGATTTATGGTGGTTGATATAGCGTAATAAGTTTTTACCGTTACAGCCGATCCACTCGCCATTGTCATCTTCTACCCAGAGGACATGCATGCCATTTCGCTTGGCCATGGGGCCATGATATGAGCCCATGTATTCGCCCTTCTTGATCTCTTTTTTAGCAAATAGTCCCATGCCATGAATCGTTGACTCTTTTGTCTTAAATAGTTTACTTAGAGATATGTCGTCGTTCATCAATATTTCCGTTCTTATTCTTGGATACGTTGAATATTCTAACGTTAAAGGCTGTTAAAATAAAAATATGAATCTATTTCAGAAAATTGATGAAGTACTGAATACCAAAGATCCGCAACAAAAAGTCACGTTAACCTACCAGCTATTTTTTGATTGGTGCGATGGTAGATTGAAAATTGAGCACGATCATCCTGTTAAATCGTTTGCTGAAGCGGGTCGACCCAATAGACCAGAGCTGGTTTCACCCAAAGATCTGTTAAGACGTAAGGTGTCTACAGAAGAGGGGCGGGCGATCCTGATTCATGCGTTGACGCATATTGAGTTTAATGCCATTAATCTGGCGCTTGATGCCGCCTACCGTTTCCGGCATCTTCCTGATGCATTTTATGGTGACTGGATTACGATTGCCAAGGAGGAGGCGTATCACTTCTCTCTATTGCATGCTCATCTACAGCAGTATGGACACAATTATGGTGACTTTCCTGCACACAATGGGCTTTGGGACATGGCACGAAAGACGGCCGATGATGTGATGATTCGTATGGCGTTGGTTCCGCGCTCTCTAGAGGCGAGAGGTCTGGATGTTACACCGGGTATTCAAAAGAAACTTTCTGAAAACGGAGACCCTAATGCCGCAACACTACTCGATGTCATCTTTCGTGATGAAGTGGGGCACGTTGCAGTCGGTAATCACTGGTTTAAAACGATCTGTGAACAGAGAGGACTTAATGCTGAGCAAACCTATATAGAACTTTTAGAGCAGCATAGAGAGGCGCAACCGCGTCCACCTTTTCACAATGAAGCACGGATCGCAGCAGGATTTAGTGAATCGGAGCTTAAGTATCTGGAAACGGCATTTTAGAAGATGAAGTGGGTAGCGAAATTATTTTGTCTGTTTCCCATGCTTGTCCTGTTGGTTATATCGTCGGCAGAGGCAGAGGATATGCTCATGGCGACAGTTATCAAGTACCAGATGATTGAGCCCAATATGGCACCTTATCTTTCAAGAATGGTGGTTACCCAGAGACAGGTTCGCATGGATGATGGTGTCGATAAGGGTGACTACCTGATCTTCTCGCGTGAGAGCGGTATTATTGAGAGTGTGAATCACGATGAGCGCTCGATTCTAGTGATACATCCCAAACAGGTTTCTATTAAGGTCCCATTTCTACTAAAGCAGAAGAGTGAACAAATTTTATTAAGTGATGCACCTGAAATTGCGGGAGTTGCACCGCAACAGCATCAGCTGCTGGTTAATGGAGAGCTCTGTCAAAGTGTTGTTAGCGTCGATGGGCTACTAACTGATCTGGTAGAGGCGTGGCGTCAATTTCGTCATGTATTGGCGGGGGAGCATGCGGCAACACTTCCTTATGTTCCTGCTGATCAGCAGTTGGGGTGTGACCTTGCACTCAATACATTTAGACCTGCATGGTTTCTAGATTTCGGACTACCCGTTCAGAGTTTGGAAGTTGGTGGTAAAGGATTCCTTCTTGTCGATTACTCACTTGAAAAGGCGATTGCCCCAACACTATTCACTCTTCCCGATGGATATCACCGTTACTCTGCGGAGTAATCTTTACTCAATCGTTTCAAATCGAAGTTTATCGTCGTCGGCAATGAGTATCTGCCCGTGACCATTACTCCACTCGTCAAGCACATAACGTGTTGCACGGAGGCCTGCTGTGAGTGTGTGGTCATGAATTGCCGTTCTGTGGGTATGCCCATGAATCAATATGGTTGCCTGAAAACGATCCAGATAGTGAACAATTTCCTGTTCATTGGTATCGGTAATTTCACAGTCTTTCTCTCGAGTTGCAGTCTTGCTCTGTTGACGTAGATCTAAAGCGAGCTCTCTTCTCTTTTGAAGAGGTTGGTTGAGAAATGATTGACGCCACTCTGTGGAGCGCAGTTTTTTGCGCATCTGTTGATAGTCGTGATCGTCAGTACAGAGCAGATCACCATGCATCAGCAGTGTAGTTTCTGTAGCTAGCTTAATGACCAGTGGTTCATCGACCATTTTGCAGCCGCTCAATAGTGCAAACTGGTCACCCAACAGAAAGTCACGGTTACCGTGAATGATCTCTATAGGGAGTGTGTTTGATGCCTTTTTTAGGGCACTCATCATAGGCTGATAAGCGGTATGGATTATGTCGTCACCAAGCCATACCTCAAAGAGATCGCCCAGGATGTAGAGTTTGTTAAGTCGGTGTGTGTATTTCTCAAGGAAACGGAGGAACAGCGCCATACGTTCGGGCTGTTCCTCCGAGAGATGGAGGTCGGCAATAAAACCGATTGTAGACAAAGAGCTTACTCTTCGTTTTCTACGATTTCAGCAGACTCAATAATGACGTCGTTTACAGGGACATCCTGGTGATAACCATTGTTGCCGGTCGCTACATCTTTAATTTTTTCGACAACATCCATTCCGTCAACGACCTTACCAAATACGCAGTAACCCCAACCATCGGGTGTCTTGGCGCTGTGGTTGAGGAAGCCATTATCATTTACATTGATAAAAAATTGCGATGATGCCGAGTGTGGCTCATTGGTGCGAGCCATTGCGATGGTTCCAAGCTCATTTTTTAGTCCATTATCGGCTTCGTTTTCAATCTGTTCATTGGTCGTCTTCTCAGCCATTCCTGGTTCCATGCCACCGCCTTGAATCATGAAACCGTTAATGACACGATGAAAAATAGTGCCATTGTAGTGACCCGCTTTTACGTAGTTTTCAAAGTTCTCTACGGTCTTGGGAGCCTTGGCGGCATTGAGTTCCAGAGTGATGGTGCCGAAATTGGTGGTAAGTTTAATCATTGGATTTTTCTCCTGATTCTATGGCGGTAATAATCGTAGCTTTTTGAATAATAATTTGTGTTTTTGGGACATCTCTGCCGAAAGGACCTTCGGCTCCCGTTGAGGTGCTTTTAATCTTGGCAATAACATCCATTCCTTTGAGAACACGACCAAAGACGGCGTAGCCCCAAGCACGAGGAGTCTTTTCTCGAAAATCGAGAAAGCTATTATTTTTTACGTTAATAAAAAACTGGGCTGTGGCGGAGTGGGGATCGCTGGTACGTGCCATTGCAACCGTTCCTATAGTGTTACGTAGTCCATTGTCAGCCTCATTCATAATGGGGGCGTAGGCGCGTTTTTTCTCATAATTGGTGGTATAGCCGCCTCCCTGAATCATGAAGTCATTGATCACTCGGTGGAAAATAGTGTTGTTGTAAAAGCCATCTTCAACATAATTGAGAAAATTGGCGACCGATTTTGGCGCTTTCTCTGGATAGAGTAGCAGGGTGATATCACCGGCACTGGTCTGGAGTAAAACTTTGGGCACACTGTTGGCACTGCTCTCGGCAGCAACAGTCTGGAATGAAATGAGCAACAGGGTGGTCGCGATCAGGGATCTAAGAATTGGCATATCTCTTTCTCAAACAAAATAGAGGGTGAATGATAATGATTCTGGTGCGCCGGGGAAAGGGCAAGTGGAGGGAAATGCGGGAAATATCTAAAAGATGGGAGAACAGACCTCTTGGTCGGTGTAGAATAACGGGCTAATTTTTACTCTACTGATATAAGTCTGGAATAGATGATGAGTTTTAACCACCAACTGGTTCTCCATAATAACCTGAGTAATCAAAAAGAGCGCTTTGAGCCGATCGATGCTCAGCGGGTTCGTCTCTATGTCTGTGGTATGACGGTGTATGACTACTGTCATATCGGCCATGCACGAGTGTTGATTGTTTTTGATGTTATCTACCGTTACCTCTGCCAGATCTACGGTAGGAAGCATGTTCATTATGTGCGTAATGTTACCGATATTGATGACAAGATCATCGCCCGTGCCAATGAAAATGGTGAGCCGTTTGAGGCGTTGACCAATCGCTATATCGATCTGATGCATGAGGATAGTGAAGCACTGGGCGTCATTCCTCCTGATGAGGAGCCTCGGGCGACCATGCATATGGCGCAGATCATCACCATGATTGAACAGCTTGTAGAGAAGGGCTTTGCCTACGCGGCAGAGAATGGTGATGTCTACTATGCGGTAGAGAAATTTGATAATTATGGTCAACTCTCCGGTAAGGATCTTGCCGATCTTCAGGCCGGTGAGCGTGTCGCTGTTGATGAGTCGAAGCAGAATCCATTTGATTTTGTGTTGTGGAAGGCGGCTAAACCCGATGAACCGAGTTGGGATTCACCCTGGGGCAAGGGACGACCCGGTTGGCATATTGAGTGTTCGGCCATGTCGACTCACTGCATGGGGGATCACTTCGATATTCATGGTGGTGGACTCGATCTACAGTTTCCTCACCACGAAAATGAGATCGCCCAGTCGGAGGCGGCCACTGGTTGTAAATTTGTAAACTACTGGATCCACAACGGATTTGTCCGAATCGATGATGAGAAGATGTCTAAATCACTGGGCAACTTCTTTACTATTCGTGAAGTGCAGGAGAAGTATGATCCTGAGGTGATTCGTTACTTCATTCTCACCAGTCACTATCGTAGTCCGCTCAACTACTCGGATACCCATCTAGATAATGCCAAAGCGGCACTGACGACGCTCTATACTGCCCTGAATGGTGTAGAGTGCGCTGCTATTAAGCTATCTTCAGAGGAGCCTCGTGTAGAGCGCTTCTTTAAGGTGATGGACGATGACTTCAATACTGCCGAGGGGCTGGCTGTTCTGTTTGATGTGGCTCATGAGATCAATCGTCTACGCGATAGCGATCCAAAAGGCGCATCACAAGCTGCGGGGCTGTTGGTGAGTCTGGGTGAATTACTGGGGCTGCTTCAGGGTGATCCATTAAGATTTTTACAGGGTGAACAGGGTGGTAGCGAAGAGATCGAGGCGATGATCGCTGCGCGTAATCAGGCTCGTGTAGATAAAAACTGGGCTGAATCTGATCGGCTGAGAGATGAATTCCAGGCGATGGGAATTGTTCTTGAGGATGGACCTGATGGGACGACTTGGCGTAAGGCTTAAGACCTAAAATCGCTATCGATTGAAAATAGAACCCGCTGAAGCAAACTCATCTTTTACGCGGTAGACCACACCTTGAGGTGTTCGTACCATCTCAAAGGCATCGGTATAGGAGGTAGGTGACTCTGAACCACCTAAAAAAAGATAGCCTCCCTTATTCATGGTTTTGGCAATGCGATTAAGGATATCTTTTTTCAACTCTGTTGAGAAATAGATGAGAACATTACGGCAAAAGACCATGTCGAACTGTCCTAGGCCTGCATAGTTGTTGGCTAGATTGAGATCCCTGAAAGTAATGCCTTTTTTTATTTCGGGGCGTATCTCCCACTGTTCGCCTTTAGGGGTAAAAAAGCGTTTTTTACGCTCTTCCGATATGCCACGAATCAGGGCCAGCTTGTCATAAACACCTGCTTTGGCTTCAGCGAGAATAGAGCTGGATATATCGGTACCAATAATCTGAATATTTGTGGGAAGTGATCCTGCATTTGATGCGAGGTACTCCTGTATCGTCATGCTGATCGAATAGGCCTCTTGACCGGATGAGCTGGCAGCAGACCATATTTTGAGTTGTGATGGACGCTTTTGTGAGAGCTCGGGGAAAATTGTCTTTTTAAGCATCTCAAAAGGGTAGCCATCTCTAAACCAGAGCGTCTCATTGGTGGTCATCGCGTTGATCACAATCTCTCGTAGTTTACTGTTACGTGGTGACTGGATCTCGGTCAATAGGTCACGAAAACTCGCCACATTAAACTCGCGCATCACCTTGCCTAACCGGCTAGTGACCAGATAGTGCTTGTTTTCTCCCAAGACGATTCCGCTCGCCTTTTCGAGAAATTGGCGAAAAGCTTCGTACTCCTGGCTAGATAATTTGTGGTTTGTCACGGTCTTGGATTTAGATAGGATAAATGGCTTATAGCGATGCCTGCTTTCTTAGCTGGTCCAGAACTGCATTTGCCAGTTCATCAGGATTGAATTTAGATATAAATTTGTTCGCACCAACTTTCTCAACCAGAGACTGATTAAACACGCCGCTTAGTGAGGTGTGCAAAATAATGTATATCCCATCCATCCTGGGGTCTTCACGCACTGCTGTAGTAAAGGTGTAGCCATCCATTTCGGGCATCTCTACATCCGAAATGACCAAGTCATAGACGTCACGCAATTTTTTATCTGCATCAACAACCTCTTTTAATTTATCGAGTCCCTCACGACCATTATTGGCCAAAGTGCACTCAAGACCTATCTGAACAAGGGTGTGCTTGATTTGATTACGCGCAACGGATGAGTCATCAATGACGAGGATATGAGGAACGTGTTCGCGCTCCTCTTTCTGGCTCTCTTCAATCACCGCTTCATCGACAGTCTCATCAACGCCAATAATTTCTGACAATACTTTCTCAACATCGATAATTTCAACCAACTTGTCTTCAACTTCGGTAACGGCTGTCATATAATTGCTACCGACACCTTTTGGCGGTGGTTTGATCGAATCCCAGGTCAGATTGACGATGCGTTCAACACCACCGACAAGGAAGCCTTGGGTTGAACGGTTATATTCGGTAATAATGATGAAGGCGTTTTCTATATCCTGAATAGGCGGTTGTCCGATAGCCATGGCGAGATCCATAACCGTAATGGTTTTCCCGCGCATATTTGCAACACCTCTTACCGAAGGGTGAGAGTGGGGCACATTCGTTAGAGGGGGGCACTGGATTACCTCCTGCACCTTGAACACATTAATGCCAAAATGTTGGCGTCTTCCTAGATGGAAAAGTAGTAATTCCAGGCGGTTGTGTCCTGCAATTTTAGTGCGGCGATCGACGCCGTCGAGTACTCCAGCCATTTTTCTTCAGCTCCGTTTTATGCCTTAATCAGTTCCCTGTACGTTGGGGCTGAGAGGATAATTTTCAATTATGTGGGCGTAACTATAACCTTATTTAGCAAATAGTTCGCCTCACTTTATATCCATATTTATAGAATATATATTTTCAATATTAGCGACTGCTCAAAAAAGGATGTATGTTACGTTTATGACCTAAAGGTAGAGCAGATGAAATATATTAATTTTTTAATAAAGTCATTGTTTTTCTGTGTGATTTTTCAGAATGTGGCTGCGGATTCCTTCCAAACCCATGAATCAATCGTGACTGCGATAGATAACGTTCTTATTAATGAGCTAACAGAAGAGGGGCGTGAAATTACGGTAAAAGTGGGGAAGCTTGATCCCCGATTACGACTCAAAGAGTGCACCGTGCCGTTGACGGTTACCTTGCCCTCTTCTTCTAGCAAGATCGGAAACGTCGTCGTTAAGGTGAGCTGTAAAGGCAAGCCATCGTGGTCGATTTACGTCCAAAATCAGGTTGAGCAGTTCGGCTCAATTATGGTGGCTAAAAGGAATCTGCCAAGAGGAGAGATTATTGCTCAGGATGATATTGAGTTACAGAGAGTTTCATTAGGCTCAGTCAGGGGTGGCTACATCACTAAAATGGAAAATATTGTCGGTTGGGTCGTAAAGAAAAACATTTCCATGGGGAAAACCGTTCACCCTAATTCGATCCGTCGTCAACTTTGGGTGAAAAAAGGCGATATAGTGGTGATTATCGCTAAAAATGAGAGCTTTGAGGTTAAAATGAGCGGAATTGCTAAAAGTTCTGGCGCAAAAGGGGATACGGTGAAAATTGTTAATCAATCATCAAAAAAGGTGGTTGAGGGGGTTGTTATTGGACCTGGAGTGGTGCAGGTTCCTATGTAGTACCCTTGTGTATAACAG
Organism: Chromatiales bacterium; assembly: GCA_029864785.1. Classification (GTDB taxonomy): domain Bacteria; phylum Pseudomonadota; class Gammaproteobacteria; order Thiohalomonadales; family Thiohalomonadaceae; genus JAOTST01. The sequence goes on from JAOTST010000011.1 coordinate 9,669, forward strand.
GTTGGTTTTCAAATAGTTACTTCATATAGTTCTTGGTCTTTTGCGCCATTTGTGGTTGAATATCCCTGTTGTTTTGAAACTTTTTTAATAAACCATTAAAGATTCTTCGATGTTGGCCGCTAGATAGGTCACGAAACGAGGATATGACCATGCCTATCAATACTATTACAGGTTTTCAGGGTGCCCAGGCCCAGCGCAGCGGCGAGAGCTCTCAAGCTCATGTTTCGCGTAGTGAGCCTGCTGTTCATCAGCAAGAGACAGGTACCCCCTCAACAGTTGATACCGTAAGCCTTACGGATACTTCGGTTAAGTTGCGTTCACTTGAAAATGAGATAGCCGCTCTGCCTGTCGTAGATAGTCAGCGGGTTGAAGATGTTCGTCAATCAGTTGAAAGTGGCGATTATAATGCAGATAGCAAGGGTATTGCGCGTAGCATGGTTGAAACAGAGCTTGGTTTATTGAATGGTTAGCCTTTAACGATTCATAACTGCGGGGATGATTGTGGTCATTCAACAAATTAGTAATTTAATGGACGAAGAGTTGCGCGAAGTGCATCAGTTGTGTCAGGTGTTGGAAGAAGAGCAGGACGCAGTTAAAACAAAAAATATTGATGCCATGAATGGCACATTAACCAAAAAGATTGAATATCTTGAGAAGCTTGAAGCGCTAGATAATCAACGCAAAAATCTGTTACAGCAAGCCGGTTACGAAAATAATAAAGAGGGATTTGAGTCTCTGCTTCGTACCAATACTCCTTCTGATACTGCATTAATGGAAAAGTGGCACGAACTTGAGCAGGAGATGGCCAAGTGCCGCCAGCTTCATCAAGTTAACACCCAAATTCTCGATATAGGACAACGTCAGGTACAACAGGTTCTGGGTATACTCCTAGGTAAGCCTGATAGTGAAGCTGACACCTATAACCAAAGTGGTTCAAAGAACGCTTCGTTAACAACGCATACCTACGCAAAGGCATAGAGGTTAAGTTAACTTGTCTGAGACTTCAGAGCAGAGTGCAGCCCCCCCTGTTGAGAAAATTGAGTCGCTTCAATATATTCGCGTCTTGCTTGAGCAGGCCGTTAGCCGTTGCAGTTTGGTCAATATTTCAGATCTAACCAATAATCAAAATGCGATTTCGACGTTATTGAGGGTTGATGGTGATGGACGAATGTTTATCATGGATAAACCCTATTTCACGGATAACTCAAACGAAGAACGCAAAATTTCCAAGTCAGAAATTTTCAGCATTGTAGGGAAGAGCAGGGGAGCATCGCTCAGCTTTGAGGCAGAATTTAAAGATATAATTAAAGAGGATGGCTTAAATCTATACCGTTTCTCTTTCCCTAAAGAGGTTGTCTATTCAGCGCAACGAGCTAGCCATCGGGTTGATACTCGTGATTTTGATACATCGATTCCATTTACTACCTCTTCAGGGTACTCCTTTGATGCCCCTCTTCGTGACATTTCTGATGGGGGCTTGAGAGTTAGAGCGGGAAGAGCTGATATTAAGTCGATTACCAAGGGAGATCGAATCTACTGCGCCCTTGATATTGGTGATAATAGCGGCAAAAAGCTGGAGGTAAAGCTCTGCAAACCCTCCAAAGTAGATGATCCCAATATGATTGAATTTGGGGCAACATTTATTGAATTATTTCCTTATCAAAAAACACTGATATCGCACTATATCGCTGGTTTAGAGCGAAAAATGCTTAGAAAACAGCACGCTATTCCCGAGGCAATTCCTCTGATAGAAGCCGAAGCTAAAAGTGCGGAAGAAAAAAATTCTCAATCCGCTGAGTTGGAAGAAGATCTGTAAAATATTTAACACGCTCAAATATTTTACAGAGAGCTTGTTTAAGATCTATTTCAGTTTATCTCTTGATGCAGCTTAAATTTTGCACTGTTTTGTACGGTTAAGTGCAAGAGAGTTGTGAATTGCAATTGGGGTGTTGATATAATTATCCGATGCCCCCGTAGCTCAGTTGGATAGAGCGCACCCCTCCTAAGGGTGAAGTCGGACGTTCGAATCGTCTCGGGGGCACCATACTTCCCCATTTCAAAGTGAAATCATTAATAAGCCTGCGTGGATTTTTATCCGGTGCCACTGGCGAGCCAAAAATTTGGCACTTCATATACCTTACGGCAATTTATTGCCGTTCATCTCAATAAATCCCACAAAACTCACTCCACAAAAAC
>JAOTST010000202.1 GCA_029864785.1 Chromatiales bacterium
CTGATCATAATGAATATGCATCACCTGAGTTGCTTTGCCTGTCTCAAAAACAGTCTCTAACGGGCAATGCTCTCCATGATGACTACAAGGAGAATCGACATGGTGTGAAATTTCATAACAGTGTTTACCGATCACCTCATCAATTTCGGTATAGCCGTAGTGCTTCATGTACTTTTCGTTAGCAGACATAATTCGATAATCCCTGTCGATCACGACAAATGGATCCGGCAGAATATCGACAATCTGTTTACATGAGGGTTGTTTTACATCTGTTTTCATCGAAATAATCACCTTTTATCGCATGATAGTCATGACTATGTCATGTCGTCATGTCTCTGACAACAAAAAAACCGAGAGCCTTTCACAGCCATCGGTTTCTCTATTATCGATCAATCAATTTACTTGAGCTTCTCAATTCCAAGGGCTTTGAGGATATATTTCTCAAAGATCGGCTCGTTGGAACCCTTCTTCATTTTGTTGATAAAGTACTTCTCAAAGGCAACCTTGGCCATATGAACCCACTTACCCTTTTTCATCCACGAGACGTTACGTGGTGGTATCTGAGGCATCGCCACAAATGCGACTCCGGTATCGCCCAGATCAGCAAGACAGATGGCATTCCAGGTTCCCTTTTGATCGGCTGGCTTGCCCTCGATATCATTTTTAATATTGTGTGCCGTCGCCAGTACCATTGACTCGATCATATAACCGGTCTTAGGACAGCCTGTAGGCACAGGAGTCGCTTCTACTGGTGGAATCGCAATACCCACACCAACCGAATAAACATTATTCCACTTAGGATTTTGTTGGAATTCATTGACCTTAACAAAACCTCGAGGATTAACCAGATCATCGCCTACAGCACTAACCGCATCAACACCTTTAAAGGCAGGTAGCATCATCGATAGTTTAAAAGGCACCTCATGCTGCTTGATGACTTCACCCGCAGCATCATGCTCATCAACAAACATCATGCCCGCTTCGACCTTGGTCACCTTGGCATTACAGATCCACTTCATGTGGGCGTTACGCATCTCAGACTCAAGCATACCGCGGGAATCACCGACACCACCTAGTCCGAGATGTCCGATATAGGGCTCAGAGGTGACAAAAGTGATGGGAACCTGATCGCGCATCTTGCGCTTACGCAGGTCGGTATCCATGATGAAGGCGGTCTCATAGGCGGGACCAAAGCACGAGGCCATCTGTACCGCACCCACTACCAGTGGGCCTGGCTCTTCGACAAATTCCTGCCACTTTTCATAGGCATGTTCGGCATGATCAGTGGTACAGACCGATACGGTATGCCCATCTGGTCCTAGTCCCTCAACCTCTTCAAAGGCGAGTCTTGGGCCTGTAGCAATAACAAGGTAATCGTAATCGACACGCGTACCATCGGCACAGAGTACAACGTTCTCGTCAGGATTAATCTCAGTGGCCGCTTGAGAAATAAACTCAATTTTTTTCTTTTTCAAATAGGGTGCTAGCGGGAAGGAGATGTCACTGCGTTTACGCCATCCGACAGCGACCCATGGATTTGAAGGAACGAAAGAAAAATCTTCGTTATTGGAGATAACTGTAATCGTATGTTCGCGTCCCAGTACAGAACGGATATCATATGCAGCGGGAAGACCACCGGTGCTTGCCCCAATTATTACAACGTGTGCCATTGGCGTAACTCCTAACGTGTTAATTATTATTTATGCGTTAATCTTTATCGATTACTCGCCCTCTTCAAATTAGCATCAAGAAGCGTGCCAAATTCACTCTACATTGGCAACATTCCCCTTAAAGACTCTAGTCAACTTCAACATGAGCAACAATGCAGGTGTACCATGCATCACTAGATCAAAAATGTCGATGGGCTTATGCAATGTACCACTAAAAAGCATGCCGATCTTCTCGAATAGATGGGGTTCGGGCACAAAAGGAGCCAATCCCAGCAGGAGAGAGGCCATGACCAGTGTAGGAAGAGGGATCGAATCTAACCATTTCATATTTCAGTTCTCGCTAATATTCTAAATTACCAAGATCTTTGCACCATTGAGTCCAGAATGCAAAGAGAATGATTTCTCGCCGTACTGAGATTGCGTACAATATACCCAAGCTCCACCCTGCCGAGTACTCTCGACGGGGTTTTTGACGTTTAGCCTTTTTAGCACAACTGAATATTATTGCCGTGAGTACAACCAACCACTCTATCTTCACCCCATCTATAGATCTGACTAAAAATAGCCGTTGGGGCAGACTCTACGGCAGTGCTTCAGGGTTACTGTTTAACCAGTTGCTTGAGTCTCAGAATCGGCTACTGCTCATCGTGACCCCGGACACCGCAACGGCAAACCATATCCTCGAAGAGCTCCACTTCTACCAAGCAGATTCAAACCACCCACTACTCAACTTCCCCGAGTGGGAGACCCTCCCCTACGACCGCTTCTCCCCCCATCAGGATATTGTTGCAGAACGTTTAGAGACGCTCTACAGGCTGCCGCAAATCACACGTGGCATTCTGGTGATGCCGGTTTCAACCCTGATGCATCGGCTTCCTCCAAAGTCGTTCATCAGTGCCAGCAGCCTGATGATGCGTGTGGGTGAGCAGATCAATCTGGAGCAAACCCGCAGCGAACTGGAACAGTACGGCTACAGCTTCGTCCATCAGGTGATGGAGTATGGTGAATTTACCGTGCGAGGTAACCTTATCGACCTCTACCCCGCTGGCAGCAAACTCCCCTATCGGATTGAGCTGTTCGATGATGAGATCGAGTCGATCCGCACCTTTGATCCCGAAACCCAGCGATCCATCGAAAAGGTGGAGGAGATCCAGATGCTCCCCGCCCGGGAGTTCCCGCTCAACAAAGAGGGTATCACTCTGTTTCGCAAACAGTTTAGAGAGCAATTCGAAGGCGACCCACAAAAATTTCCTCTCTACAGAGATATCAGTAACGGAATAGCCCCAGCTGGGATCGAATACTACCTGCCACTCTTCTTTGATGGTGTAGAGACCCTCTTTGACTATCTGCCCAAGCAAACCACCATCTTTACCCTAGGTGGTGTCGACAGTGCCATCAATGCATTTCAACAAGAGGTGCATGAGCGTTACGAGCTCGCACAGTATCAAGAAGAGCGCCCCCCGCTTAAACCGCACCAGATCTTTCTACCCGCCGATGAGATCTTTGGTCACTTCAAAAAGATGGCGCACCATCAGGTCGACCATTTTGAGGTTCCCGATACCCTTTCAGGTCACAACTTCCTCACCCACACCCCGCCTACACTGACGATCGACGGCCGCGCCGAGAATCCCACCAGCAAACTACAGAGCTATCTCGATAGCTTCCAGGGACGGATTCTGTTTGTGGCCGAGTCCACCGGGCGACGCGAGATCATGCTGGAGACTCTGCGTCACGCCGAGATCTATCCGCAGGTGTGTGAGAACTGGCAACAGTTCATAGCAGACGAGATGCCCCTCGCCATCACCGTGGCACCACTTGCCGAGGGTGGCGTTTTCGAGCAACCCGCCATATCGGTCATCGCCGAGCCGCAGCTCTATGGCCAACAGGTGATGCAGCGACGCAGACGGGGGCGTAAGAATCGTGACAGTGATGCGGTAATCCGCAACTTGGCCGAGATGCAGATCGGCAGCCCGGTGGTGCATGAAGACCACGGTGTTGGACGCTATCTGGGACTACAGATCCTCGCCATTGGCGAGGGAGAGACCGAGTTTCTCACCCTCGAATATGCAGGTGGCGACAAGCTCTTTGTGCCGGTCTCATCGCTCGATCACATCAGCCGCTACACCGGAACATCTCCCGAAAAGGCCCCACTACATAAATTGGGTAGCGGGCAGTGGGAGAAGGCCAAGC
>JAOTST010000203.1 GCA_029864785.1 Chromatiales bacterium
CGCTATGAAATACTAATCGATGAGAAACATAATCCCCAAGCATCCACTGACGACTACGTGATATCGATATACCGATCAGTGGCACCACCATCACATAGATAATTCCCCTCACCCCCCAGAAATCGACATCAATTTCACCGAACAGCAGTGCGTCAGAATATAAAAAGAAATCAAATGCAAATATGCTCGCGATACCAAGACAAAGAAATTTACTACTCCAACGAAGCTCCGCACCGATATTACGATACCATTGCTCGAGTAAGAACAGACCAGTCAATGACAAAACAATATGAGCCACCAGACGTAAATTAACATCGAACAGTCCCGGAGATGAGCTGCCATTTCCAACTAGGAAATATGGGTACACAAAAAAAATAAAGCTGCCAAACACTCCAGCAAGGGTAATAAATAACGTTTTCTTTACAAAGCCTAACCAACGATTATTTCCCGCAATGAAAACCAGCCTGATCAACAGTGCAAACCATGCGATATTACGGAGAAGCTCAATAATGGAGAGCCACTGAGGGGACAAATAATCGTAAAAATGCCCGGTAGAAACTAAACACGCCCAAACAAAGGTAGTCACGGATGCCAGTAAAAGGAGGCCATCTTCAACGCAAGCGCGCCACTTAACAACAGCAAAGAGAGAGAGCAGCATAAAAGCAATAGCTGCCAACCCATAACTAATAACAGGCAAGCTAAACATAATGGGTCATTTACCCCCCATTACACGAAAAAATAAAGATAGACCTGTCAGCGACCGCCCTTACCCCACAAAACAGCACCTGCAGTCTGGAACAAGATAATCAAGTCAAGAAAAAGACTATAGTTTTTCACATAATAAAGATCAAATTGTAATTTCTCATAGGAGTCTTTCTCAGAATCACCATAGGGATAGCAAATTTGAGCCCAACCAGTAATACCGGGCTTAACACGATGACGCTCAGAATAATAATCAATATTCTCAGATAGCTGCTCAACAAAAACCGGGCGTTCTGGCCGAGGCCCAACAAAACTCATATCACCTCGCAAAACATTAATGATCTGAGGAAGTTCGTCCACTCTAAGCTTGCGGATGACATCCCCAACACGAGTGATACGAGTATCGTCCTTTGATGCAAACTTAGCCTGCCCATCACTCTCAGCATCCACTCGCATACTACGAAACTTCAGCACCTGAAATAACTTCCAGTTTTCACCAACCCTTACCTGTCGATATAAGACAGGCCCTCGATCCTCCAAATAGATCGCGATTACTGTCGCGATAATTGCAGGTAATGAGATCAATAATAGAAGCAAACTAGCCACAATATCAAAAAGTCGTTTTGAATAAACCCTCAGAACTCCATACTTAAAGCCATCAGAAAAAACCAGCCAACTAGGGTTCAGAATATCGATCATCACCTTGCCTGTCTGCCGTTCAAAAAAAGTCAACAAATCCACCACATCGACACCACTCATGCGGCAATCAACGATTTCATGCATAGGAAAACTTTTTCGCCGATCCTCAATTGCAACCACTATCTCGTCAATCTGGTATTTTATGGCTAATTCCAGTAGCGTCACATCATGCTGAATAACATTATCCTCAACGAGAGCCCGATCTCCCGGAAACTTGACATAGCCGACTATTGAGAAACCTCGCTGATCTGTCTTTCGACGTAACAAGTTATTAATCGCCATAGCACGATTACCAACCCCCAGCACCAGAATCCGCCGATTCCCCGTATCATCATCAACAAAACGCACAAAAACAAATCGAATTAAAACCACGGCTGATAGGGCGACTAAAAATGATAAAGCAAACTCACCTCTACCAAGCGCAATTTCAGGGATGACATAAAAAAGTATACTCAACAGCACTAACCCAATGACAAGACCCGCACCTACACGTAGCAAAGCTGCCGCAACTCCCTCTCGTAAGTGACGCTGGTATAGCCCCATAAATGTCATAGAAGACAACATCAAGACAGCAAACAACAGTGCCTTACCAAGTGATAGACCATCAAACGCCAGCGTCACCTCACTACCCAAAAATCGTAACCACGACCCAAGATAGACAGACAATACCAAAACCAAAGTCTCAATCACCCCCAACAAAACAAATGCCGTTGGTATGTAATGCCGGAATATTCTTACCATTTAAGATGTCTTACCATGTAATTTCCATAACAAACAACAAATCCTGACCATTTAGGTCAACATTAAAGCAGTCAAAAAACTTATATAATCCCTGATAACGGCCGATGGGGAAATAACTACATTCAAACTACAGCCTTTACTTAAGAGCATCTTTTCAAGGCGCTCTATCACTCACTAAAGTTAGTACCACTTACATTATTAATGTAATATTAAACGATAATACTCTTTTGCAAACCAATTTAACATATGGAATTTAAACTATGAAAGTTACCGTTTTTGGATCTGGATATGTTGGACTAGTAACAGGCGCATGCCTTGCCGAAGTTGGCGTTGATGTCGTCTGTGTCGATATCGATCAAAATAAGATTGAAATGCTCAATCGCGGAGAGATCCCGATCTACGAACCTGGCCTTGAAAAACTGGTACTTGATAATGCAAAAAATGGGAGACTTTCATTTACAACCGATGTGGCCGCAGGTGTTGCTCACGGCCTGTTTCAATTTATCGCCGTCGGCACTCCACCAGATGAAGATGGCTCAGCAGACCTTCAGTACGTTAGAGCTGTTGCCAAAAGCATCGGTGAAAATATGGATGAATATCGTGTCATCATTGATAAATCAACTGTTCCAGTAGGCACAGCAGACAAAGTACGTGAAACCGTCATGGATGCCCTTAAAGCTCGCGGAAAAGATATCGATTTTGACGTGGTATCAAACCCAGAGTTTCTCAAAGAAGGCGCCGCAATCGATGATTTCATGAAACCTGATCGCATCGTCATCGGTACAGACAACCCACGTACTACTGAGCTATTGCGCGCACTTTACACTCCATTCAACCGCAACCATGACCGATTGGTCGTGATGGACATTCGTTCAGCAGAACTAACAAAATATGCCGCCAACGCGATGCTGGCAACTAAAATCAGCTTCATGAACGAACTGTCCAATATGGCCGAACGCCTCGGCGCAGATATCGAGCAAGTTCGTATCGGCATCGGCTCCGATCCACGTATCGGCTATCACTTTATCTATCCAGGATGTGGTTACGGAGGCTCATGCTTTCCTAAGGACGTGCAAGCACTTGAACGTACCGCAAATGAGATTGGCTACGACGCTCCACTACTTCAAGCTGTAGAAACAGTAAATAATCGCCAAAAAACCGTTCTATTCCAGAAGGTCAATAAACATTTCGATGGTGACCTTAAAGGTAAAACATTTGCGGTATGGGGGCTCGCATTCAAACCCAAAACAGATGACATGCGTGCAGCACCTAGCCGTACATTAATGGAAGCCTTATGGGCTGCCGGTGCAAAAGTACAGGCTTATGACCCTGAAGCGATGGATGAGGCGCGACGAATTTTTGGTGATAGACCAGATTTAACCCTTTGTGAAGATAGTAAGAGCACTCTATCTGGTGCCGATGCATTAATTGTGGTTACCGAATGGCAAGCCTTCAGAAGCCCTGATTTCGACTTTATAAAAGAGCAGCTGTCGACAGCCACCATATTTGATGGTCGTAATATCTATGACCCAAGCAGCCTTAATAGCCAAGGATTCACCTATTACGCCATCGGTCGAAAATAAACTGAGTTCAATAGCAATCTGATTAATTATGCTGCCTCAGCAGGACAACATAAAAATAGGCATGATTGGCCTCGGCTATGTGGGGCTGCCACTGGCAGTCGAGTTTGGCAAAATCATACCCATTGTTGGCTTC
>JAOTST010000204.1 GCA_029864785.1 Chromatiales bacterium
ATAAAATATTTCCTGTACAGATTAAAACAATACTATATTTTTATTATTTATTAACGGTACTTGTTGTGCAGAGTGGTGTCGATTATCCACCCGTCGAAGACATGAACCGAACCACTTTTTCTGGATTTTCGTTAAACTCATGTTTGAGTGGTTTTAGGGCAATCGCTTCGATGATTGCCTCTTTGAGTCCCTCGTCACTGATACCCTGACGCAGTAGTGGGCGTAGCTCAAAACTGTGGTCTTGACCAAGACACATATAGAGGGTGCCATCGACCGAGAGGCGTACGCGGTTACAGGTTTCACAGAAGTGTTGGGTGATGGGGGTGATAAAACCGAGTTTGATATCTGAGCCGACAATTTGCATGTAGTTGGCGGGGCCACCACCGGGGACAAAGCCGGGGATTAATTCGTAACGCTCTGTGAGTTGCGCTTTGATTTCATCGACACTCATAAACTGGTCTGGTGAGTTACGGCCGGTATCGCCCATCGGCATAGTTTCGATAAAGCGCAGGGTAAATCCGTGCTCCCGGCAGAAGTCGACCATATCGAAGATCTCATCGTCGTTAATGCCCTTGAGTGCAACCATGTTGAGCTTAATGGGCTTGAAGCCAACTGCTTTGGCCTTGATGAGCCCTTTGATCACCTTGTCGAGTTTGCCGCCGCCGGTGATCTCTTTAAACTTTTCTGGATTGAGTGTATCGAGGCTCACGTTAAGGCGAGCTACACCTGCATCGAAGAGTGGTTGTGCGAAGCGTTCAAGTTGTACGGCATTGGTGCTGAGGGAGAGGTCTTCAATGCCAGGCAGCTGAATGAGTTGCTTCGAAAGATCGGCGACTCCCTTTCTGACAAGGGGCTCTCCACCGGTCAGACGGATTCGTTTGACTCCAAGTTCGCCAAAGGCACCGATAACGCGGGAGATTTCATCAAATGTGAGCCAGTTTTCAGGCGTTTCGAAGTCTTTAAAGCCTTTAGGCATGCAGTAAGAGCAGCGTAGGTCACAACGATCGGTCACCGATAGACGCAGATACTCAATGGTGCGATTAAATGGGTCGTTCAGTTGGCTTTTCATGCGCCAACTATAATCTAACTTTGGTGAATACTCTAGATGTTATATGGCGTGGAATAGAGACCACACATGGAGCAGGGGATGATTGTGGCCTGAAAATATATGGATGGAAAAATGTGTGGTTGGCGTGACCCTTCTTGAAGGGGCGCGCCAACCTTGAGCGGAGATTACTGGTTGGGATGATCCTGCTTATAGTGCTTCTGGTACCAGTCAGGCTCATTGAGGTTGAGTTCAAACAGGAAGGTGGCAACCTGCGCGGCTTCATCGGTTGAAACTGCGGGCTTAGGCATCAGGTTAAACTTTCGGATAGCACCTGGCATCAGGGCTTTATCCTTGCTCGGCTTTATAAGCCAGTTGGTCACTGCGTGAACAAATGATGCTTTGTCGGGATGTTTGCGTAGATAGTGATCCTTCATTGCAAAGATGGGGGGAGCGACCTGTTGAGGAGAACGTTCGATTTTGTGGCAAGTCATACAGAGGGACTTGAATATTTCCCTACCCTTTTCGTTACTTTGCGCATTAACGGAGGCAGAAAAAGCTGTTGTCAGAATGAATAGAACGGTTGTGATTCGCATTATTTTTAATTTTCCCCAATAACTCATTAGTGATTTTTATGGGGAAGGAGTATAGCGGAGCAGGGGCTATAAATAACCCTTTTATTTTGTAGATACTAGGTTTTTAGGTGGTGCCAAAATCGTGACAGGAAGTTCTCATCACTTGCTCTAGTTTCGGAGGGAGAAGGGGGATGGAGTTTGATATTTTTTGCGAGGCTTTGAATGGCAATTGCCGCATTGCATTTTGGATACTCAAGAAAGAAGGGGGTGCGCCGACGAACGGCGTGACCAACATGCGAGTCATAGGGGATAAAGCCACTATTCTCTATTTTGCTACCGATAAAATTTCGTGCGGCGACACTCAGATTTTTTTCGGTAATGACAAAGTCGCGCCTATTTTTGACCATATTGACGACGAGGTGTATCTGTACCGAAGGTGCTATCTCGGCTAGTTGTTTTATAACGGCATAGGCATCGATGACCGCGGTAGGTTCAGGGGTTGTTGCAAGAATAATCTCATCCATGGAGGCGGCGAATGCGAGCACATTTTCTGAGATTCCAGCACCGCTATCAATGATCAACCAGTCTGTTTGCTGGGTGAGCTCCTCTATGGCATCAATGAGATGTTTTCGACCTTTCTCATCGATGTTTGCGAGATCCGCATCACCTGATGCGCCGGGGACGATGAGCAGCCCATTGGGGCCCTCAATGATCACTTCGCTGATCGATTTTTCACCGTTTAGAACGTGACTGAGATCGGTGCTTACCTTTAAGTTAAGCAGGATATCGACATTGGCCAAACCCAGATCCATATCCCATAAAATGACACGGTCACCACTCTCTCTGAGTGCTAGCGCAAGGTTGACCGATATGTTTGTTTTGCCAACCCCCCCTTTGCCAGACATAACAGTAATGACACGTACAGGAAGATTTGACGGTGTTTTTGCTGTTGTCATTTATCCTTAGTCCATTGAAATGGTTGTTACAGAGAGTCTGGCATAGTCAGAGTCTCTTGTGTGAGCATTTTACGGACATCAATCCCGTAAGAGTGCGAACTGAGAATTTTTTGAATTTTGTGAGGCTGTTTCCATTGGGTAAATAGCTCCATATTGAGTAACTGGGGGACTGACAACGGGTGCTTCTTTCGATCCAGAACCAGATTGAGTATAGGGAGCAGCCGATGCTTTCTGTTGGTTGTTATCACGACACCTACTTCGCCACTATCTAGTTCTACGATAGAGCCAATCGGAAAAATTCCAAGGCAACTGATAAATTTTTCTAGCAGTGTGTGGGGGAAGTGATTAGAGGCCTGGTCGTACATTCGCTTAAGTGCTTCATGTGGGGATATTCCTGAGTGGTATGCGCGGTCACTGGTTGTGGCATCGTAGACATCGGCTAGCGCAACGATGAGTACGTCGCGCTTGATATCCTCACCGCTAAGACCATAGGGATAGCCCAACCCATCGATACGCTCATGATGGAAGTGAGCAATCTCCAAGGCAATGGGCGGAACATTCTCTTTCTGGCTTAACATCTCGAATCCCATTTCGGGATGAGTATTCATGATTGTCTTTTCATCATGATTGAGTTTGTCTGGTTTGTTGAGGATCTCTGCTGGGATCCTCATCTTTCCAATATCGTGAAGCAGCGCCCCTAAGCCCAAGTTTCGTAATTCGCTCTCTTTTAACCCCAGATAGGAGCCAAAAAGCACCGATATAATGCAGACATTTATACTGTGTAACTCAGTGTATTTATCTTTGTGTTTTAGCTGAGTGAGCAGTACTAGTGCATTCTCATTTTTGATTAGGTTATCAACCATGCGATTGGCAATATCGCGAGCTCCTTCGGTATCAGCAATTTGTCCGAGACGGATATCTTTAAAAATTGAGTTTAAGTAGTGCCCCGCATCTCGATGAAGTTCAATGGCCTCTGGCATGGCAATATCGAGTTGAACACTATTTTTATAGCCTTTTTTGTGCTCTTCAGGTGAGACGTTAATCTTTTTTGTTTCGAAACGGTGAGCATGCTCAGGATTTGGTGCAGTATTTTTATGGGGAACGTTTCGACTTAAGGCGATATCAATGTATACAAATTCACAAAGGTTACGCAATCGCTCAAGCTCGTCGATAGTGGTTATTGGAAATCCTTGAAAAAGGAACGGGGTACCAAGCCATGGACGATCTAGCTCAGCCAC
>JAOTST010000205.1 GCA_029864785.1 Chromatiales bacterium
CGATCAAACGGTGCAACCAACTCAATCGTACCGGTTGGATTGGTCTCCCCGGCAATCATTAATTTAAATTTCTGAGTCATCAGCGTCTCCTAAATTTTGCGGCTATTAATTTTAATTTCATTATTAAGGATACGATCATTGTGGCTATAATCGATCGGTACCTCAACAAGATGTACGCCGGGGGTGTTTAAACAGTTTTCAAGTAGTGGAACCAGCTCATCAGCAGACTCAATACGGTGACCTTGAGCACCATAACTGTTAGCGTACATGACAAAGTCGGGGTTGCCGTAATCCAGATTAAAGTTATCAAATCCCATATTGGTCTGTTTCCACTTGATCATGCCGTAGGCATTATCACGTAGAACAACCACAACCAGATCAAGCTCAAGCCTGACGGCAGTCTCCATCTCTTGAGAGTTCATCATGAAACCACCATCACCACAGATGGCCATCACTTTACGCTCTGGTTTTACAATTTTGGCGGCCATTGCCGATGGCAGTCCTGCACCCATCGTGGCTAGCGCATTATCAAGTAGAACCGTATTCGGCTTGTTCGCCTTATAGCTACGGGCAAACCAGAGTTTGTATACGCCATTATCTAATGCAATGATGCCGTCGTAGGGCATGACTTTTCGAATATCTGCAACCAGACGTTGGGGTAGCACAGGAAAGCTATCATCATCGGAATTATCAAGAAGATGCTGGTCGAGATGCCGTTTGACGGACATGAATCGTGAAAAGTCCCACTTTTCTTGAACGGTAATTTCTTGACATAAGCGCTCCAGACTATCGGTAATATCACCAATCAGTCCCTGTTGAGGGTGGTAGACCGCATCGATGGTCGCATTGATGTAGTTGATATGGATGACCTTGGCACTTCCATGTGTTCCGGCACCTTTAAGTGTTGAGTGGATACGATCATCGTAATCGTCTTGCATGATAAATGGCGGTTTTTCCACCACATCGTGTCCGACGTTGATAATGAGATCCGATGCGTCTATGGCACGGTGTAGATAATCATCATCGGAGAGGGTCGCGTTACCCAAGAACAGTGGATCATACTCATCAACGACCCCTTTGCCCATTTGCGTGCTAAAAAATGGAATCCCTGTTTTTACGATAAATGCGTTTAATGCCCCACAAGTGTCGCGCCGATTGGCGGCGGCACCGATCAATATTAGAGGGTGTTCTGCCGCTTCAATCATGGCCAGAGTTTTATTAAGTGAGACATCACTTGCTCGCGGGTAGTCGTAATTACTACGTTTTATGACGGCCGAATCAGTCTCATCACGGGCAATATCTTCCGGGAGTTCAAGGTGAACAGTGCCGGGACGCTCATCTTCTGCACGGCGAAACGCCTCACGTACTCGAGCTGGAATGTTGTGGGCACTATTAATTTGGCGTGTATATTTGGTCAAAGGTCGCATCATATCGACGACATTAATGATCTGAAATTCGCCTTGGCGACCAGCCTTGATAGGTTTCTGTCCGGTAATCATCACCATGGGCATCGCGCCAAGCTTGGCGTATGCGGCTGCTGTGACCAAATTGGTGGCTCCTGGTCCAAGAGTGGACATGCAGACACCGGCTCTTCCCGTTAGTCGTCCATAGGTTGCGGCCATAAATCCGGCAGCCTGTTCATGGCGGGTCAAAATCAATTTTATAGATGAATTCTTAAGTGAATTCAGGAGATCAAGATTCTCTTCCCCAGGGATACCAAAGATGTACTCCACACCTTCTGATTCCAGAGCTTTCACGAATAGATCTGATGCCTTCATGGACTATTTTTCCTATTGTTCAGTTCGCATTAATGGGGTGTTATATCTATTTGAATTATCATTCAAATAACTTCGGCAACTATATACGGCATGGCGTATTTAAAACATGCCTCTTGTCGATAAAATGTGAACAATTCGGATGTTTTTTTTGAATTATTTTTTGTTTTGTTTGTTGTATATCGTTATGCAATATTCAGCATTAAAAAAAGAGCTTATATTTTCTCAAAAGAGAGAAATTGTACTAATATCCGCGCAATATTTATGGTTAATGCGGAGGCTTTGTAAAATTGTTCGGTTTCTCTAATTTCAAGTGGATCGTAGTGATGTCTTCAGCGTAATTGATGTAGACTTCAAAAAGTGTGATTATTTTAGATCGTACAAATATTGTACATTTTTATTGAAAATGACCTATTTAATATGACAAAGCGGATATTAAGTCAGTGATATCAGGAATGACTCTGGTGAGACTCATAGGGTTTCTGGTTTTAATGATCCCCGCAGTTACCTATGCCCAAAATGGTGCGGAGCCCATTAAAATTGGAGTATTACATTCTCTAAGTGGTCCAATGGGAGAGAATGGGCGACCCTTGGTTGACGCTGCTGAATTGGCTGTGGATGAACTCAATAAGTCAGGAGGACTCTTAGGACATGAAATTGAGATGGTCGTTGTTGATGGAAAATCAGACTGGGAACTCTTTGCGCATGAAGCGAAGCGACTAATTGAAAAGGAGCATGTTTCAGCCATTTTTGGCTGCTGGACATCAAGCTGTCGCAAGGCAGTAAAGCCCGTTGTTGAAAAACTTAATGGACTTCTATTTTACCCCGTTCAGTATGAGGGATTAGAAGAGTCTAAGAATATTATCTATATGGGAGCTCCCCCCAATCAACAAATCATTCCTGGTGTGAGCTGGGCACTTAATCATTTAGGGAAGCGACTCTATCTAGTTGGATCAGATTATATATTTCCTCGCGCCGCCAATTTAATTATTCGGGATGTAGCTCAAGCCAATAAGGGGGAGGTGATTGGTGAACACTATGTTCCGCTTCATAGCCATGCTATGACGGCTGTTATTAACGATGTTCAAAAACTACAGCCGGATGTGATTCTTAATACGATTAATGGAGAGGGAAACCGCTATCTCTTTGAGTCCTTAAAGCAAGCTGGACTGGATGATATTCCGATTGTCTCTTTCAGTGTTTCAGAATCTGAGATAGAAAACATAGAGAAGGCACATAGAAATAATCACTATGCTGTCTGGAGTTATTTTCAAAGTATTGATAGTGAAGTAAATCGAAGCTTTGTCAGAAAATTTAAGCGGCGTTTTGGGAGTGAACGAGTTATTGGAGAGCCCATGGAGTCGACCTATGTTGGTATTAAGTTATGGGCTAAAGCAGTGCGTGAAATTCAATCTAAAGATCCTGTGAGCGTTACGAAAAACCTATCTAATCAAAGCATTGAAGCTCCAGAGGGGATTGTTTCGGTGGATGCAAAAACGCACCATTTGTGGAAAATGATCCGTATTGGAAAGGCTCAAAAAAATGGGCAATTTAATATAGTTTGGAAAAGTAAGTATCCTATTCGTCCTGTACCCTTTCCCAGTTATCGGTTAAGACCTCTGTGGGATAAAGTTTTTGATGAACTTTTAAGTTCTGGAATTCAAAAATGAATATTCACAGTATCTCCTCACGTCTGCTTATTTGGTTCAGTATCGTCTCGTTGATCCCATTAATTGCTGTTTCAGTTATCCTGCTGGATCTATTTACTCAACGGCAGGTTGATTCGGTAAACACCTACCTGTCTCAGGTCGCCGATATGAAAGAGAATCAGATCAATGCATATATTGATGAGCGGCTTATGGATGTACGAATATTATCGCAATCTTCAGGAGCTATTCAGTCAATTGAAAAATTGACAAATGCCTATCAAAAATTTGGAGTGAAAAATCCAGAGTATTTAAAGATAGAGGCTGAAGTTCGGGCAAATTACACTCCGATGCTTGAAAATTATTATGACCTATTTTTTATTTCG
>JAOTST010000206.1 GCA_029864785.1 Chromatiales bacterium
AATTCGATCTGCTTTTCGATAATGGTTTGCTGAATCGAACGGGGCATATCGTCCCAAACCTTGTCGGCAGCAACAGGACTGTTAAGTAGGAAGACCGCCTTTTCTGCGGCATCTTCTAACAGATCGAGTTGATCGGCAAAGCTATATTTGTGACAGGCTATAAAGTTGGCCGACTGAATCAGATAGGGTGCACGGATCGGTTCAGGACCAAAACGCAGATGCGAGGTGGTTTGTG
The DNA here is from genome assembly GCA_029864785.1 of Chromatiales bacterium. Taxonomy (GTDB): domain Bacteria; phylum Pseudomonadota; class Gammaproteobacteria; order Thiohalomonadales; family Thiohalomonadaceae; genus JAOTST01. The sequence continues at coordinate 236 of JAOTST010000206.1, forward strand.
AACCTGCCTTTTTCGAGTCGTAAACAAAATAGCCCTGACAGTAGAGGTCGGTATTCTCACCGATGATCTTGATACTATTTTTGTTGGCCGAGACGGTACCGTCGGCACCCAGACCAAAGAAGAGCGCACGGGTCACCTTCTGCGGCTCAATATCAAATGTGGGGTCGAACTCAAGACTGGTGTGAGTCACATCATCATTGATACCGATGGTGAAGTGATTCTTGGGTTTATCTTTGTCCAGTTCATCAAAGACCGACTTGACCATCGCGGGGGTGAACTCTTTGGAAGAGAGTCCATAACGTCCACCGACAATGCGTGGCATTTTTTCGATATCGCCATTGGCGACCGACTCGGCCAGTGAGGTGACGATATCTTGATAGAGTGGTTCGCCGCTGGCACCGATCTCTTTGGTTCTATCGAGAACGGAGATCGACTTAACTGTTTTGGGCAGCGCCTTAAGCAGATGTTCGGTACTGAAGGGACGGAATAGGCGCACAACAATGACACCTAGTTTTTGGCTCTGTTCATTCAGCTCTTTAACGGTCTCTATAATCGTCTCTGCGCCAGAGCCCATAACGATGATCACCTTCTCGGCGTCATCGGCACCGTAGTAATCAAACAGATGATAGTGGCGACCAGTCAGTTCAGCCAGATGATCCATCGTGTCCTGAACGATACCAGGAACCTTGTCATAATATGCATTGGCACTCTCACGCCCCTGAAAATAGACGTCAGGATTTTGTGCGGTACCGCGAATAAATGGGTTGTCGGGATTGAGTGCACGACGACGATGTTCGTAGACCAGTTCACTGTTGACCATCGCCTTGATCTGCTCATCGGTCAGCAGGGTGATCTTATTGAGTTCGTGTGAGGTACGGAAGCCATCGAGGAAATTGATAAACGGAACACGCGCCTTGAGCGTTGCGGCGTGAGCGATTAGTGCCGAGTCGTGTGCCTCCTGTACCGATGCCGATGAGAGCATCGCAAAACCGGTCATCCGTGCAGCCATCACATCCTGATGATCACCAAAGATAGAGAGCGCCTGTACCGCCAGCGAACGCGCCGCTACGTGGAAGACGGTCGAGGTCAACTCACCGGCAATTTTGTACATGTTAGGCAGCATCAACAGCAGCCCCTGCGATGCGGTAAAGGTGGTGGTTAATGCACCGGTCTGTAACGCACCGTGAGCGGTACCGGCGGCACCACCCTCACTCTGCATCTCGATAACCTGTGGAACTTGTCCCCAGATATTGGGAATACCCTGCGCAGACCAGGTATCGGTCAGCTCCGACATATCAGATGAGGGAGTAATCGGATAGATGGAGCAGACCTCACTCACACGATAGGCAACGTGGGCTACGGCATGGCCACCATCAATGGTGATCTGATTTGGATTCTTCTTGCTCATAATAAATCTTTAATAATTAAGTATTTAGTTATTTTGTGTGGACTATGCGACTGACCGATTACTTAAATGAAGTCTCGTCATACATCTCAATCGCGTGACATGGGCATTGGTCAAAGCAGGCGGCACAACCGGTACATTTGTCGTAATCGTAACGGTAGCGATTGCCTTTACCTAGTTTGATAATCGCATCTTCGGGGCATGAACCGAGGCAACCATCACACTCAAAACAGTTACCACAGGAGAGACAGCGCTTGGCTTCAAAGAGTGCCTCTTTTTCGCTGATGCCGTGAAGGATCTCTTCAAAGCCACCCATACGCTCTGCAAGCGGCAGTGTTCCTTGTTCAACCTGAGGTGCCAGTGTGCGATACCAGAGGTGGAGTTTTTCATGTCCAACCACATCGTGTTTTTCCGGAGCATGGTAGCTTCCGCCACGCAGCCACGCATCGATATTGCGTGCCGCCTTTTTGCCGTGACCGGTTGCGATAGTGACTGAGCGATCGGTAGGCACCATGTCACCACCGGCGAAGACACCATCAATACTGGTCATCATGTTGCCACCGACGATGACGGTGCCACCCTTGCCAAATTCGATCCCCTCAACCTTTTCAAGGAAATTGGTATCGGTCTCCTGACCCACTGCCATAATCAGTGAGTCGGCCTCAAGGGTCTCGATCTCACCGGTCGGTTGTGGGCGTCCATCTTTGTCCAGCTCCATCACCTCTACCGAGTAGGTGGTTTCATCGATCATCTTGATGGTGCGCAACCAGTTGATCTTAACCCCCTCTTCGAGCGCCTCTTCGGCCTCAAAGTCGTGGGCGGCCATGTTGTCACGGTCACGACGATAGATGATGACAGCCTCTTCGGCACCCATCCGCTTGGCGGTACGTGCCACGTCCATCGCGGTGTTACCACCACCATAGATGGCGACCTTACGGCCAATTTTGAGCGGCTCACCGCTCTCGACACTCTTGAGAAAGCTAACCGCGTCCATCATGCCGCGTGCATCACGGCTGGGGATTTCGACATTCTTACTAATGTGAGCGCCAACGGCGACAAAGACCGCATCGAAGCTACCCTCGGCCTTTTCAGCCATCAGGTCTTCTACACGATGGTTGAGGACAATTTTGACCCCCATATCTTCAACACGCTTGATCTCACGTTGTAGCTCATCACGTGGCATACGATATGCGGGAATACCGAAGTGGATCATGCCACCGGCGATAGGACCCGCTTCATGGATTTCGACATTGTGACCCAGACGGGTGAGGTGATAGGCGGCAGATAGGCCACTGGGGCCACCACCAATAACCAGCACGTTTTTGCCGCTGGGCTTGGCATCATATTTAGGTACCCACCCCTTCTCCATGGCCAGATCACCGAGGAAACGTTCCACGGCGTGGATGCTCACCTCCTCATCCGTATGGGCACGGTTACACGCTGTTTCACAGGGGTGATAGCAGACACGCCCATGAATAGCAGGGAAGGGGTTATTCTCAAGCAGCTTTTGCCAAGCCGCCTCATACTCACCAGCTTGCGACAGATCGAGCCACGCCTGTATATCTTCACCGGCTGGGCAACCTTGATTACAAGGGGGTAAAAAATCTTTGTAGACGGGACGTCTTAAACGATGGGCACCTGTACCTATACCATGTTTGGTCAGGTCCAGATTAGCAGTCATATCCTTAATATTCATAATCTCAATCTTGTTACCTAAGATAGCTATTTACTATAGATGAAAAAAATTCGGTTTATTATATTCGCTATCAATATGGACATCATTAAAAAAAACAATACAAAGGATTAAAAAAGGCAATAGACACAAAATTAGTGTCGTTATTGGGCACCAAAATTGATCTATATCACCTTTTTGGCGACAGATTCCGTATGAAAAATATGGGATATGATTCACTCCCATCAGATTTGATGGGAGTGGAGATGATAAATATCTCTAAATCGGGAGCAGGCTAAACCGCTACGATGCCTTTTTGGTGCTCTTTCTCTTTTTGCTGCGGTTGAGTCTTGAGAGCAGACGGCGAGCGAGATCGCCAAATAGTTCTGTCTGAGTTGGGTGGGGATGAATCGCCTGAGCAACCTGCTCCAGTGTCATCTCAGCCGAGACCATCATTACCGCCTCACCAACTAAGGTATCGGCATGATCAG
>JAOTST010000207.1 GCA_029864785.1 Chromatiales bacterium
CGATTATATTGAGGTATTTTATAATCGTCGACGCAGACACAGTTATTTAGGTCACATTAGCCCAGAGCAATTTGAGCTGGAACGGTGTGGTAATTCTTGAGTGTCTACGGTGATGGGGGAAGTCCATATGCCTGATATGAAAGAACTCCCCTATAAAGGTGATACGATCATAGGTAATGATGTGTGGATTGGATATGGCGCCCTAATAATGCCAGGCGTACAAATAGGGGATGGCTCAATTATCTCATCGAAGTCAGTAGTTGTTAACGATGTGCCGCCTTATACTATAGTGGGTGGTAATCCAGCAAAGCCTATTAAATTAAGGTTTAAAGATGAGACGATTGAATTATTGCAGTCCATCGCTTGGTGGAATTGGCCTATTGAAATAATCACCGAAAATTTAGAAGCGCTTGTTTCAAATGATATTGAAAAATTAAAGCGTGTTGCTACACTTAATGTCTAGCAATCTGCTTAAACTGTTACAGTTTATTACTTTAATTGGAGACAAACATGAAATCGCATGAGGTAACAAAAAAGCTTTTAAAGGCAAAGAAGAAAAAAGGGAAGAGCTTTGCTGATTTAGGCAATCTTATCAATAGAGATGAAGTTTGGGTCTCTTCTCTTTTCTATTGCCAAGCGAGTGCTTCTGAAGAAGAAGCTGCAATAATAAGTTCTGAACTGGAACTTGATGAAGAGATCGCTGCAAATTTAACCGAATGTCCAACCAAAGGGCTTGGGCCTATCGTTCCAACCGATCCTCTGATCTATCGGTTTTATGAAATTATGCAAGTATATGGAATGCCTATGAAGGCTGTGATTCATGAGAAGTTTGGTGATGGTATTATGAGTGCAATCGACTTTACACTTTCCATCGATAAAGAGGATGATCCCAAGGGGGACCGTGTAAAAATAACTATGAATGGAAAATTTTTGCCTTACAAAAAATGGTAGTTTTACTTACCCATAAATAGAACCATTACGTGCAGCGGCTACCAACAAGCGGTGCCGCTGACGCATAACATCCGGCGCATCATATCTATAAAATCGGAGACTAAAAAGTGATGATTGAGAAGTACAAACACCCCATTCTGTTCTACTTTCTTGCGATAATCATTCCCTGGGCTTTCTGGTTCGCTGCCGGCTTCATTAGCCACATTACACCCTACTCTGATCAGTACTTGGAAATTGCTAGTGTTGTGGCATTTATTGGACTACTGGGTCCAGTGGGTGTGGCGTATTGGCTTATCAGGAAAGATTCTGGACTACGGGATGATATCGCCAGGCGGCTCTTCAACTTCAAGTCTGTAAAACCGGTCTATATCTTTCTCGCCTGTTTTCTCATGCCTGCGAGCATTCTATTAGCTCAGGCCATTTCGCTTCTTTTTGGATATAGTTCTTCTCAATTTGTCATCACCGGAAATTTCACATTTACCTCGGGAATATTTCCTGTGTGGTTCATGCTGGTTATTGCACCTATTTTAGAAGAGCTAGGCTGGCACTCTTATGGAACCGATTGCCTGAGAAATAAAATGAACCTGTTCAAAACTTCGTTGCTTTTTGCCCTCTTCTGGGGCATTTGGCATATACCACTGGGCACCATACGAGACTATTATCAAAGCAACCTTGTTGAGACCAGTTGGATCTATGGCGTCAATTTTCTGGTCAGTATGGTTCCTTTTGTTTTACTGATGAACTGGTTGTACTACAAGACAGGTCGAAATATTGTTATCACCATTGTCTTTCATATCACTGCCGGATATTTCAACGAGATATTTTCTACACATCCAGACAGCAAGATTATTCAAACGATCTTGTTGCTTGTGCTGGCAACGATAATCGTGCTGAATAATAGAAGCTTCTTCTTTCAAAGAGAGGTGATCGGTATTGAAGGCTCGAAAATTGAGTAGGATTGAAACAGATCGATTGAAGAATGAGGTGTTTGAGTTTCGTCGTTAAACTAAATGTTTACCCGAAAAAAGTGAGTCATAAAAGCTCCCCCCCCTTTTATCCCTCTAACTATTATCAGGTTCCTGTTTCTGCTCTGCCTTTTTAACCCTAATTTTATTACCGGCTACATCCTTGCCATTGAGGCTCTTTATCGCTGCCTTGGCATCACCCGGCTTGGGCATTTCGATAAATCCAAACCCCTTGGAACTTCCACTATTTTTGTCCATAACCAGTGTGCAAGACTGCACTGCGCCGTGCGCCTCGAACAGGGCCAAAAGCTCGGCTTCTGTGGTGGTACGGGCGAGATTGCGTATCAGTAGTTTCATGGGTTTACCGTCTCATTTTGAAGTGTGGGCACTATACCGTTTCTTCAGCAACCATTCACGCAATTGCATCAATTCAGTTACTCTTTTTGCTCACTGAATGATAACTCCGAGAGCTGTTTGTAGTGGTTATAGCGCTCGTTCGCCTCTTTCTGTGATTCGTTCAACATTTTGTCTGCTGCATCAGGATGGCTGCGCCACAACATGTTGAAGCGGGTCTCGTTCTTTACAAACGTTTCATAGGATACCGAAGGGGGCTTAGAGTCGAGTAATAGCGGGTTCTCCCCCTGCTCGGCCTTTCTTGGGTCGTATCGCAGTAGCGGCCAGTGGCCACTCTGTACGGCTAGATCCTGCATGTGGTGATTGTTGGTCAGGTCATTCCCCCAGGCGATACAGGGGGCGTAGGCGATAATAATCGAGACCCCAGGATAGGACTCCGCCTCGATAAATGCCCGCAGAGTCTGGATATCTTTATTGCCGTAGGCGACCTGAGCGACGTAGACATTTTCGTAGCTCATGGCGATCATCGCCAGATCCTTTTTGGCCGTTGCTTTACCCCCTGATGAGAACTTGGCTACCGCACCTTTAGGGGTCGCCTTTGAGGTTTGTCCCCCGGTATTGGAGTAGACCTCGGTATCGAGTACTAGAATATTCACATCTTGACCCGAGGCAAGTACGTGGTCGAGACCGCCAAAACCGATGTCATAGGCCCAACCGTCCCCGCCAACAATCCAGACACTGCGTTTGACGAGATTGTCGGCCAGCTTCATAAGAGTTTTTGCCTCCGTGCCATCGATTTGGCTCAATATCTCTCTAAGCCGTTCAACTCTTTCGCGCTGTGCGTGGATCGCCGACTCGCTGCTCTGATCAGCACTATCGAACTCTGTGACCAGATTTTCAGGGAGTTGTGGTGACAATTTTTGTAATAGCTCTTCGGCCTGTTCATGCTGCTTGTCGATAGCGACTCTCATGCCCAGTCCAAACTCCGCATTATCTTCAAACAGGGAGTTATTCCATGCAGGTCCCCGTCCCTCACCGTTGGTTGCCCACGGTGTAGTGGGCAGGTTACCGCCGTAGATCGACGAGCAGCCGGTGGCGTTGGCGACCACCATACGATCTCCAAAGAGCTGGGTCGCCAGTCGAATATATGGCGTTTCACCACAACCGGAACAGGCACTGGGGAACTCGAACAGGGGTTGTAACAGCATCGCCTCTTTGATCACGGTGGTGCGTACATGAGAGCGATCATATTCGGGGAGCTTCTCAAAGTAGTCCCAGTTCTCTTTTTCATCCTCTTTAAGTGGACGTTGTGGGTTCATATTGAGCGCAAGGTGTTGCGGGTTCTGTTTATCTTTTGCTGGGCAGATATCGACACAAAGTCCACACCCGGTACAATCTTCCGGTGCAACCTGATAGCTGATGTGCCACCCCTCTGGAAAATCTTTACCCCGCACCGGTACGTGTTTGAATGTTGCGGGGGCATCGGCGACCAGTTCAGGGTCAAAGACCTTGCTGCGA
>JAOTST010000208.1 GCA_029864785.1 Chromatiales bacterium
ATCGAACTCGGAGTCATTCAATTTACCGGGCTTGTTAAGAATTTTTTCAGGAGTCTCCATTTTACCTACATCGTGTAGCAGGCCTCCGACCGCAAGCTCGCGGATCTTCTCTTTATCAAACCCCATGGCGCGGCCAAAGGTGATCATTAGGCTTGAAACTCCAACGGAGTGCATATAGGTGTAGTGATCTTTGTCTTTAATTCGACTCAGACTAATGAGTGCATCCTTATTGCGAAAGGTTGAATCGATCATTTGATCGGTTATGGATTGAATCGATTCAATTTCGATCTCTTGACCGAAGCGCATCCCCTCCATAAGGTTTTGTATCACCCCAGATGCTTCTTTACAGACGCTTCGTGCTTTGGAGAGCTCTTCTTCTACGCTGACCTGATTTTCAAGTGGCTTCTCTTCTTTGGCAATCTGGCGCACCTGTTTTTCAACTTTATGGTGAACCTCTTGCTGAGTGGGAGCCTCCTCAATATCGATCCCTTTTTTTGTATCGATATAGAGATATTTTAGACCGGACTTCACCAGTCGCAGCAGCGTTTTTTGATCTACCGCAAAACGCTGGGTGATAAAATTGTGGTCGAGCCAGCTGGCATCAAGATCCTCGACGTACATTCCTACCTGTAGCTGTCTGATATCAATCCTTTTTATCATCTATATTTTCAGTGTAGTTGTAAATTTTTCAGTGCTTAACCGGGACCACCATCAATGCGTCGAGTAAATAGCATCGGTGCGTAGACTAGGGTAAACAGAGTAAAGGCTGCTACCCATAATCCCTGAGAGATTAGCATGAGCATCGCGTAATCGCCGATAGAGAATAGGGGGAGTATAACGCGCACAACTGCGGCGGCAAGCAGCAGTATAAAGAAAATAGTTAAAGATTTGGGCGGATCAAATACGCTGCGTCCAGTGTGACCCAGCGCGACTCGTGCCATCATTCCCATGGTAATCATGCCGACTCCTCCAACGGTAAAGGCGTGAATAGCCAATACGTAGGAGACTCCAAACCAGACGGTTGATGCTTTTAGCGCAAAACCGAAGATGATGAACATATAGGCGATATAGAGTGACCAGAGCAGGGGTTTTTGCCAAATTCCCGGGGTATACCAGCCATAAAGTCTCACGCTGTGAACGATGGCGAGCCCCAGCGCAAGAGCAGCAGTGATGTTGGGAAAACTGAGAAAGAGGTCAAACAGGGTAAACAGGAGGAATATGCTCATGCTGCTCAGATCGACCCAGCGCCAATTTTTAAGTTGAATCGTCTCGTCAACGCCCTTCTCAATAAAGAAGCCAATGACTCGACGCCCCATCTCAAAGATGATAGCAAGAATGAGATAGAGCCCCAGATAGAGCCCGGTATGGTAGCCGCTTTCTAATATGCCGCTGATTCCAAGATAAAAGAGAATATTGGCAACAAGTAGTAGCACCAGTTTGACAATTAGACCCAACTGATTCCACTGTTTTGCCTTGACGATGGGGTAAGTCACCCCTGCAACAACGCCGAGTACGAAGAGATTATCAACGATGGCAGTAATCATCAGCAGGTCAAAGAAAAATAGAATTCTTGCGGCGATCCAGAGGATAAATAGTAACGCTAGCGGGGTGCCGTGAAGGGTTTGTACGCCAGTCCAGTTTTTACTTGCGGTAAGCAGGAAGCCGGCAATGGCTGCGAGCGCATAACCAAAGATCATCTCGTGGGCGTGCCACTGTATTGAAGGCATATGGGCTGGAAGTAGTGTCCATTGAAATTGATAGAGCCCCATCCATAAGGTCATTAACACGACCCCGGAGAGGCCAGCACCGAAAAAGAAGGGACGAAACCCGAGGTTGAAGAGGCCAAACTTTGGGCGCTCGCCTTTACGATCTTCGATGTTCAGCATTGTTTTTATCTTCCAGAAAAATATCGCTCTATCTTAACACTCCCGTGCGTTGTAATCACTATTGGTTGGTAGTGAATAAGAGGTTCAGAGTACTTTTATATTTACCATTAATAGGACTGTTTGAGTGCAATTATGCTACCCTTTGCATATTGATAATTATCGTCATTATGTTTTAGATGCCACTATTTTAGGCCGTCAGAAGATAGCCTTGGCATAAGGCGCAGTGGCAAAACTTGACAGTAGAAATAGCTAAACACGGTGTTACCCGAATATTCAGAAGTTCGTCCTCTCCCTGTGGCGGATAAGACACGCTTTATCCATGCATTGCGCCCCTTCTCTTTTGTGGTAGCGCTATCGTCATGTCTGTTGGGCGTACTTCTTGCGGTACTTGATGGTGCAGCAATGACCTATCTTGGATGGTTGCTTCTGGCAACAGGGCTGATGCTTCAAATTGCGGTCAATCTGATGAACGATCACAGTGATCGCCTTAATCCCCAGTTTAATCCTGAACAGCGGCAGCGCCTCGTTCGTAATATGTATTTGGGACTGGGTGCACTGATACTAGTGGTAGCGGTGGGGCTCTACATGGTTTCACTTCGAGGTGTACCACTACTTATCCTTGGCGTTGTTGGGGTTTTTGGTGCGTGGGGATATACCGGCGGAACCATTAACTACAAACAGCGTGGTTTGGGTGTGGTTCTAGTCTTCTTCCTTATGGGTGTGATGATGATTGGAGGTTGCTATTACACCATGACAGGACTCTATAGCTGGAATATTTTCTGGATTTCGATCCCCTTTAGTCTATTCACATCGCTGTTACTCCTTGCCAATGAGCTGCGAGATTTTGAGGCGGATAGTGAACATGGTATTGCAACACTCACCGTTCGAATTGGCTTTGAGCGTTCGGCTCAGCTCTACATCGCGATGCTCTCTCTTATCTATCTCTCATCGTTACTCCTCTATTGGCAGGGATTGTTATCGACTCTGTTACCACTGTTACTAACATTGATCGCTTTGCCTGCACCACTTCGTCAATTAAAACTTGATGCCGGGTATCGAACTCATCTGCCGCAACTTACTGGACGACTATTTTCCAGTTACAGCGTTCTCTTTTTGCTCACCCTTTGGTTGGAGCCATCATTTATATTATGAATCAGGATCCCGTTCTCGCTATAGCTCTTCCGCTGACCCTTTTCTGTATTATGCTCAGCATGGGAACAACACTTGTGACGGCAGATTTCAGGCGCGTCACACAACTTCCGAAACCACTGTTTATCGGGTTAGTGAGCCAGATGTTGTTGTTACCTCTGCTCACGTTGATGATCCTTCTGGTATTGGCTGAACCGCTAAAATTACCTCCAGAGATTATTGTTGGGTTTATGATCCTTGCCTTTAGTCCTGGCGGCACATCATCTAATATGCTCGCGTTTCTTGCGGGAGGCCGAGTTGCTCTCTCAATTACATTAACCGCTGTAGTCAGCCTTATTACCCCCGTGACGATTCCACTTCTAAGTGCAGAGGTATTGCAGTGGCAGATGGGTAGCAGTAGCGATATCTCGCTGCCATTTTTCATCACTTTTATGAAACTTGCTGTGGTAACCATTATCCCTGTCATTCTCGGAATGACGTTACGCCATCGTTACGCCGATTCCTGTCAAAAACACCAACGTCTTATTACGCGAGTACCGATGGGGATGCTCCTGCTGGTTATTACCGGGATTATCCTGACCAACTGGGAGAAGATGCCCGAGCTGTTACAGATGACCGCGATTCCTTCACTACTTCTCGCATCGATCGCACTGATGATGGGATATGGCTTTGCACGGTTACTTAGCACCGACCATCAAGACGCTCACACAATTGCTATTGAAACAGGAATTCAAAATGGGGGG
>JAOTST010000209.1 GCA_029864785.1 Chromatiales bacterium
TCAATCTGCGCCACTGATCCTCATGCGCCTCATGGCTCAATCCCACCTCATTGAGGCGTGCCGCTATCTCTCCAAAAAAGCGCGGAGGCGTTGCCAGATAGAAAAGATAGTTCCCTTCGGTATTCTGACCACTATCAATCTCGCCTAATAGTGACTTAAGCCGTTCATAGCCCTCAACATTTTCAAACTCCAGGCAGGAGGTATAGACGTGCGGCTCCAGCTCATCCCACACCTTGGGATCAAACTCACTCCACACCTCAGGCAACTCTTTTTTCAGATAACCACGGTACTCTTCACTGCTCACCTGACTATGGATGACCGCCACTATGGCAAATTGCTCTGGTAACAGCCCCTGCTTTTTAAGGTTACAGATGGCCGGAATGAGCTTGCGCTTGGTGAGATCCCCTCTGGCACCAAAAATAACCATAATGGAGGGTGGGGCGACCTTGTGTGGTTTTTGTGTCATCTAAAACTCTCTCTACTTCTTTTCAATATGGCCGCCAAATTCATAGCGCATCGCCGACAGAATTCGATTACCAAAATCATCTTCACCGCGTGAGGCAAAGCGACTAAAGAGTGATGCCGTCAGTACCGGAGCCGGCGTTCCTGTTTCAACAGCGGCGATACTGGTCCAGCGCCCCTCTCCCGAATCCGATACCTTGCCGGAGAAGTTTTCGAGCCCCTCATTTTCAGAGAGCGCATTGGCAGTTAGGTCTAGCAACCATGAAGCGACCACACTGCCACGTCGCCACACCTCAGCGACCTCACCAATATCAATATCGTACTGATAGGCTTCGGGCTCTCTAAGCGGTGTCGTCTCGGCATCGATCTCATGATCATTCCGCCCCACACCCGCATGTTTGATGATGTTAAGACCCTCGGCGTAGGCCGCCATCATGCCGTACTCAATGCCGTTATGAATCATCTTTACAAAGTGACCGGCACCCGACGGGCCACAGTGTAGATAGCCCTGCTCAGAGGTTAGTGGAAGACCCTCTCGTCCACGTGTTCGCTCAATATCTCCCATCCCAGGTGCAAGCGTTTTAAAGATCGAATTGAGATGTACAATCGCTTTTGTATTACCGCCAATCATCAGGCAGTAACCACGTTCCAGTCCCAGAACGCCACCACTGGTTCCCACATCAAGAAAATGTACTCCTTGCTTGATAAGCGTTTTGGAACGCTGAATATCATCTTTGTAATAGGAGTTGCCGCCATCCACTAGAATATCGCCCTCATCGAGCAACGGGGCAATTTGTGCAATCATCGAATCGACCGTTGCTGCCGGAACCATCATCCAGACCACACGGGGTGACTCCAGCTGCGCGACAAAATCTTCGATGGAAGAGGAGCCCTTGGCCCCCTCGTTAACCATCTCATCGACAGCACCCTGACTACGATTGTAGACGACACACTCATGTCCATCCCGCATCAGACGTCGCACCATATTGGCACCCATGCGACCCAGACCGATCATTCCTAATTGCATCTATCTCATCTCCTTTTTCACGATCAGACACTTCTGACCAGATACATCTTCAATATGGTAGTGCTTCCTTATCCGTCTGTTTATACTCTCCTAGCGGCCACTTTACCAAGAGCCATTTTCACACTATAGGTTAATCATATGAAATTCCCACTCCACCGAACAAAATTCATGGCTTTGCTAATCATCCTATCCGCGTCTCTGCTCACGCTAAAAGATAGTCAGGCTCTCAACCTCAAAACGCATAAAATATCCAATACCGTCTACGCACTCGTTGGTGAACTCGGTCCGCGCACCTACGAGAATAATGGACTCAACAATACGATGGGATTTGTCATCACCGGAAATGGTGTTGTTCTCATCGATTCAGGTGCATCGCCAATCGGTGCTGCAGAAATATCTAAAAGAGTTGCCGCAGTAACCAGCCAACCGATTAAATGGGTAATCAATACCGGCAGTCAGGATCACCGATGGCTCGGCAATAGCTATTTTCGGCAGCATGGTGCTGAGATTATCGCCCTAAAAAAGACAGTAACAACGGAGAAAAAATTTGTCGATGATCATATACGTGGCCTACGTAATACATTGAAAGAACGTGCCGATGGCATCGTGCCTCAATACGCCACTAACGAGCTGGATACCAATCATGCAAAATTGACTCTGGGAGGCGTTAAGTTTGAGATTATCTGGTTTGGAAACAGCCATTTCCCCGGCGATTCTGTTGTTTGGCTACCTGCTCAAAAAATCGTCTTTACCGGTGACATGGTCTACCTCGATAGAATGCTGGGTATTCTCCCCTACTCCAATGTTTTGAGCTGGCAGAAGTCCTTTCATAAAATGGAGCAACTAAATCCCAAATGGGTGGTTCCGGGACACGGCAACGTCTATCCACTTGCTACGGCGCAAGCAGAGACCGGTAACTATCTCGATTTTCTGGTTAATGGCGTCAGAAAAGCACAGGCCGATTGGTTGGAGCTCGACGACACAGTTAATCTACTGAGCGAAAAAAAACGTGTAGCCCCCTTTGTTCACCTGAAAAATTTTGACTCTTGGCATCGCACCAATATCAATCGCACCTATCTCACACTCGAGTCTGTCGAGTAGCGGCGCTATCAAATCAACAAGTAGTCCCAATAGCCAAATGCACGTCTCTATGAAGGGACTATACTTTCTAATTCGTTAATGTATTATTTCTGAATGGTTATGAAACAACTACTTACCGCCATCGCCCTACTGCTAGGAATCTCTGGGCTGGCAAATGCCATTACGGCCAATCCAGAATTTACCCTGCATAAAATCGAGTCGGGTCAGCCTGGGCCCACCGTATTGGTTATTGGCGGAATTCAAGGTGATGAACCCGGAGGCTTCCATGCAGCCTCGATGCTCGTTACAAACTATCAGGCCACCAAAGGTTCTATCTGGGTCGTCCCCAATCTCAACTTTAGTAGCATCATCAATCGTTCACGCGGTCTTAATGGTGATATGAATCGTAAATTTAAAGAGGTAGGGGCAGATGACCCCGATTATCGAGCCGTTAATCGAATTAAAACGCTAATTCGTAATCCTCAGATTGATTTTATCTTTAACCTACATGACGGTAGTGGCTTCTATCGTCCGACACGAGAAGATAAGACGCACAATCCCGATCGTTGGGGGCAGAGCATCATCATCGATCAAGAGCATGTCGAGAACCCACAATTTTCCAACATTGGCGATCTTTCTCGCAGGGCAATTTCCCATATTAATAACCATCTTCTTAACAACGACCACCTCTACCACCTCCGTAATACCTACACATCTAAAGGTAATAAAGAGATGGAAAAAACACTAACTTACTATGCTATTAACAATGGCAAGGCTGCTGTAGGAATTGAAGCCAGTAAAAATTTACCGACCCATGAGCGCGTCTACTACCATCTACAGGCGATAGAATCACTGTTCAATGAGTTGGGTGTCCAATTTAAACGAGACTTCAAACTGCAATCAAAAATCGTTAAACGTCATGTTGATAACGATATCCACATTGCCATTGCCGATCGCCTTATGTTTGATGTTGCCGGTGCACGCAAACAGATACGATTCGTACCGCTACAACAAAACGCCCTCTCTAAATTTATAGCCAATAATCCGCTCGTAGCAATCACCCCCAGAAAAGGTGGATACCGCGTCAGTTACGGCAATCGCCGCATGACCATTCTTGATCCCCAATACTTTGATTATGATCACTCACTCACAACCATTTCGATAGAAATTGATGGCGAGCAACGCGATATC
>JAOTST010000210.1 GCA_029864785.1 Chromatiales bacterium
TTGGTGTATAAAATAGTTGAAAATTAATCCCTTTCGTCAACAGGGATCCACTTCTGATCTTCCGGACCGGTGTAGATTGCATTGGGGCGAATAATCTTTTTATCGATGCGCTGCTCAATAACGTGAGCAACCCAGCCGGTGGTTCGTGAAATGATAAATATTGGGGTAAACAATGACGTAGGAATACCTAGCATGTGATAAGAGACGGATGAGAACCAATCAAGATTTGGAAACATCTTTTTTAGATCCCACATCACTGTTTCCAACCTGTCGGCAACCTCATACATCAACATATCTCCCGCCTCTTCCGAAAGCGATCTGGCAACCGATTTAATCATCTCATTACGCGGATCACTCACGGTATAAACGGGATGACCAAAACCGATGATAATCTCCTTACGCCCTACCCGTTCGCGAATATCAGCCTCCGCCTCATCAGCACTTTTATAACGTTTCTGAATCTCACAAGCGGCCTCATTAGCCCCCCCATGTTTAGGACCGCGCAGAGCGCCGATTGCACCCGTAATAGCTGAGTGAAGATCTGAGTCGGTGCCAGCAATAACTCGTGCAGCAAAGGTAGAGGCATTAAATTCGTGCTCTGCGTAGAGAATTAGCGAAATGTGCATCGCCTTAATTTGCGATTCAGTGGGTGGTTTACCATGCAACAGATGCATAAAGTGACCACCCACCGAATCATCATCCGTCTCCACTTCAATCCGTTTTCCATTTTGCGAAAAGTGCCACCAGTAGATCAAAATAGAGGCAAAACAGGCAATCATCCGATCCCCAATCTCTTTTGCCGCTGCATGATCTGTTGCATCTTTTTCAGGCTCTAGCGTGCCGAGCATCGAACAGCCTGTTCGCATCACATCCATCGGATGGGCTGAGGCGGGAATATGTTCCAATACACTTTTAAGTGAGTCGGGGATAGCACGCATTCCTTTTAACTTCTGCTTATATTGATCCAACTCACTGCGGTTAGGCCAACTACCGTGAATCAACATATAGGCCACCTCTTCAAACTCGGCCTTGTCTGCAAAATCGAGAATATTATAGCCACGATAGTGAAGGTCATTACCTGTGCGGCCGACCGTACAAAGTGCGGTGTTTCCTGCGGCTACTCCTGAGAGTGCGACCGATTTTTTTGCCTTTGGTGCCGTACCGATTGTCTGTTTATCTGTTCCCATTACTCAAGTCTCACTCAATCAACTATAGCTCTTTACCTTCCGCAAACAGTGCGTCGAGCTTCTGTTCGTAGGTGTGGTAATCAAGAAATTCGTACAGCTCTTCTCGAGTCTGCATATGCTCTAACTGCGACTGTTGTGAGCCATCATTTAACAACGTTTTGTAAACATTAAGCGCAGCGGCATTCATCGCCCGGAATGCCGAGAGTGGATAGAGCGCTAGCTTTACCCCAGCAGAATCTAACTCATCGACACTAAATAGAGGCGTTGAACCGAACTCGGTGATGTTCGCTAAGACAGGGACTTCGACAGCATTTACAAAGGTACGATACTGATCCAGAGTGGTCATCGCTTCAGGAAAAATCATATCAGCCCCAGCCTCGACACAAGCAATTGCGCGCTCAATCGCCGCATCCATACCATCAACCGCTAACGCATCAGTGCGAGCCATAATGACAAAGTCATCACTACGCGCATCGACAGCGGCCTTAATTCGATCCACCATCTCTTGCTGCGAAACAATCTCTTTGCCAGGGCGATGACCACAACGTTTTGTCTGCACCTGATCCTCAATATGAATGCCTGCCGCACCCGCTCGAATCATCTCTTTAACGGCACGACTGATATTAAATGCACTGCCCCATCCCGTATCGATATCGACTAGCAGCGGCAGTGTTGATGCCGCAGTAATTCGGCGTACGTCGATCAACACATCTTCTAAAGACGTCATTCCCAAGTCGGGTAATCCATACGAGGCATTCGCCACGCCAGCGCCAGATAGATAGATCGCCTTCGCACCAACACGTTCGGCCATCATCGCCGTATACGCATTAATGGTTCCCATCACCTGTAGGGGATGTTCCGCCGCGACAGCCTGTCGCAAACGATTCCCGGGGGAATCCGTTATATTTTCAGATGGGGTCATCGTGTTCAATTCTCGTTTTGTTGTTTAATTACTTCTTCAATATATTTTCGCGAAACTCGAATATGACGGCGCATCAATAGTTCAGCCATCTCACCATCGTGATCACGCAACGCATCCATAATCAAGCCGTGCTCTTTTGATGCCGATGAAGCGCGTCCAGATTCACGACCCAGCTGATAGCGATACATACGCATCAGATGATAGAGATCATCATGCAGCAGATGACCTAGTCGATTATTTTGAGCCGCCTTAACAATGGCGTAATGAAAGTCGTTATTAATATCATTGGGGTTGGCCTGTAGCTCACCATCTAACAACGTTTGTAATTGATCCAGCTCCGCATCACTCATCAACTCTGCCGCCAACCTTGCGGCCATCCCTTCGAGCGCTTCACGAATCTGATAGATCTCCACCAACTCCTGTAGTGAAAGAGAGACCACTCTAGCCCCAACGTTAGGGCGACGTACCACCAGATTGCACGCTTCCAGACGACCGATTGCATCACGTAAAGAGGCGCGGCTGATATCAAACTGCTTTGCTAGTTCAGGTTCACTAATCTTGCTTCCCGCAGGAATTTCACCCACAACAATGGCATCACAGAGTGAGTGAAACACCCTCTCAGCAATGGTAGTAACCTCTTGCTCATCCTCTGTTATTGTCGACATATTGATCATGATTATGGATATTATTCGTAGATTAGGGTTTAGTCAATAAATATTGTCGACAATTAATCGTTGGCTTGAGCATAGCCAATGCTCTGCAATGCAACCTTAACCTCATCAAGAATCGTAGGGTCATCAATCGTTGCAGGCATTTTGTAGCTTGTGCCATCAGCTATCTTTTTCATGGTGCCACGAAGGATCTTGCCAGAACGCGTCTTTGGCAACCGAGCCACTGTCACAATCTTTTTAAAGGAGCATACCGGACCAATCTTCTCCCGCACTAGTGCCACAATCTCTTGATTGATTACAGCATCATCACGCTCTACCCCGCTTTTAAGCACGGCGAGCCCCACCGGCAACTCCCCTTTAAGCTCATCGGCTGCACCAATCACGGCACATTCAGCCACATCAGGGTGAGAGGCGATAACCTCTTCAATAGCACCGGTCGACAGACGGTGACCAGCAACATTAATGATGTCGTCAATTCGGCTCATTACAAAGATATAACCATCCTCATCCTTGTAGCCGGCATCCCCCGTCAGGTAGTAACCAGGATGGGTGCTCAAATAGGAGTCCACAAAGCGCTGATCATTATTCCAGAGTGTTGGTAGGCATCCCGGTGGCAATGGGAGCTTGATCATAATGCTACCAATCTCTCCATCCTTAACCTCTTCACCCGCATCATTGAGTACCTCGATGCCGTAACCGGGAACGGCACATGATGGCGATCCGGCCTTAATCGGTAGCGCCTCAATTCCAAGGCAACTTGAAGCGATAGCCCATGAGGTCTCGGTCTGCCACCAGTGATCAATCACCGGAACATTGAGCCGCTCTTCAGCCCAATTCAGTGTGTTTGGATCACAACGCTCCCCCGCCAAAAAGAGCGTGCGGAACTTCTTCATATCGTGCTTCTTTAGTTCCGTCCCCTGAGGATCCTCTTTTCTAATGGCACGGAATGCGGTGGGAGCGGTAAACATCACCG
>JAOTST010000212.1 GCA_029864785.1 Chromatiales bacterium
TAACCATCTTAATCATCTTTTCAACAATTTGATCACTATTCTCTACCTCCATGCTCCTCAGCACATGTTGTTGAACATCCTCAGATAGTGATCGAAACCACCCTAACGAGGTATCATTATCATGTGTGCCCGTATAAATCACGGTCTCACTCTTCACATTTTTTGGTTTATGAGGGTTATCATCATGTTCATCAAAAGAAAATTGTAAAACAGACATTCCAGGAAGATGATATTTTTTCTTCAATGCACGTACCTCATCGGTAATCACCCCAAGATCTTCGGCAACTAACGGCAAAGTAGTCCCCCTAAGCGCCATTTCATTTTTAAGCGTATTCAGTAAAGAATCACCTGGAAATTTCTGCCAATATCCATCAATCGCTGTCTCACAACTAGCATCGATCATCCATACTGAATCAAAACCTCGAAAATGATCTATACGCAACAGATCGAACCATTCAAAATTGTGATGAAAACGCTGCATCCACCACTCGAACTGTTCACTCTGCATTGCCTCCCAGTTGTAGTGAGGGTTTCCCCAGCGCTGTCCCGTTTCAGAGAAATAGTCTGGAGGAACACCGGCAACAACCGAAGGAAGACCTTTACGATCAAGAAGAAATAGCTCCTGGTGAGTCCAAACATCCGCACTATCATGCGCAACAAAAATAGGGAGATCACCAAAAACATGGATATCGCGTTGCTGGCAGTAGTCGTGAATTTTCTGCCATTTACTAGCAATATAACACTGCTCCAACTTAATGCTTTTCAACTCCTTTGAATAATGATGTTTAACCTCATCCAAAGTCTTTGAATCACGCTGTTTATATAGTGCAGGCCATTCAAACCAAGGCTGCTGATCAAATTTTGACCTAATGATCATATAGAGTGCGAAATCATCAATCCAATAACGTTGTTGTTCACAAAATTCCTGAAAATCCTCCTCGCTCAGCTCATCGAAGCTTGTCGGAATATGACCGACTAGTGCGGGGTTGATAGCGAATGCAGAGAGACATTGGTAAGGCGAAATTCCACCTTGAGGAATTCCAAAGGGAAGTACTTGCCAGACAGAAAGCCCAGACTCGCTCATAAAATCTATCCAGCGAAAGGCATCCTCAAGAGTACCCGATGGCAGTGATGTCGGGTGAAGGAGGACACCCAGTCGGCGCTGTATAAAGTCAAATTTGGCCATTTTATTATTTTCCGCATCCCTATCCGTTTCTGCGCATCGTTCCACTGTTTTCTGAATTACCACCACCTTCAGAGATTGGGTATTGAAGCATTTCAGGAGGTTCCTCTCCCAATAATTGATAAAGGCGTGTCAACTGGCGACGATAGAGCTTATCAAAATCACTCACACTGTCAGAAGGATTGTAGTCACCAAACCACCAGAACCAGTCTGAACCTTCGCATATAGCTAGCTGTTGAATCGCTTCAGCCTCTTCATCTTCAGATAATTTTCCTGAAGCGATGACCTCATCCCAATGTTGCTTCGCCTGAACCAGAAGATCCCATGCATAATTTTTCTCTTCATCACCGATCCATGTTGAAAAGCTTCCATAGACCCAGCTACCTGGCACAATCGAATTTAATTGCCCAACATGATGGCCTACCTGTTGTGTTATATCAGTGAATGTTTTTACCGATACAGCATCACTCTCCGTAAGGGTCTTATAGAGATTATCGAGAAAGTAGTGCCCATTTTCCGGGTAGTATTCCCATGCATTCTCACCATCGAGAATAACTGAAACAACATGCTCATCAGCCTGTTCACCTAAAGATTTTCTTATATTATTTAAGTTATGCACAAAATTCGCAACCGCATCGTCGGAATGCCAATCACTATATTCAAAACCGATTAAGTCTGAGAGGCCATCGTCTCTGAAAAAGAGCTGGGGCTGATACTCTTTTAATCGATAAGGCATAAAGAGCTTCTTTCGCCCATCAACATCTGATGCCTCAGCTGAAGCAACTTCAGATGACTGCTGAAAGGTATCGCTTAAGAGTGCAGCTCGCCGACTGTTATGCCACACCGCCTCACCAGTTGCAGTCCATGCAATTCCCATCTCATTAAGTAGTTCAATTGCATCCTCACTAACCCCACCTTCTGAGAGCCACACCCCTTTGGGCTGTCTTTTAAAGAATTTTTCAAAAACTGCCAAACCATGCTGTAGATGCCAGAGAGAACGCTTTCGCCCATGAGGATAGTTAGGATGGATAGGCATAGGAGACTCTGGTTGAGCCGGAATCATATTATCAAAACTATTAAGCAGAGGAATAATAGGATGACCATAAGGGGTCATAGATATTTCAATCTGCCCCCTATCTGCCAGAGCCTTATAACGTGGAATAATTCCCTGTATCGCCGACCCAATGATCTGTATCAGATCACAACGGTCATGTTTAGTAAAACCGCCTCCTTTCGCAATCAATTTCTGAACATCGGATCTCTGCTTTAACGAATGGCTTAACCATGCCAAGTGATACCATGTAAGAAGATCAATAAAGAATTTTTTACCCAAATATTTGACCACCGTATCACAACCACACTCTTGTTCTTCATGGGTGCAGTTATAAATATCAAAAAGCGCTTTAAACTTTGGATAGGGCTCAATCATTTTGGGTGCATGCGCTCTGGAACAATCACTAATAATTTTTTTACGTAATTCGATATCATCCGGAATGGGTGTTACACCAGCCAACAGGTTCAATATCGGATCAGTCATTGCCGTGTCATGCGTTAAAAATTCATTAATCTGTTCTGAATAATCATGCAACTGTTCTAATAAAACCGGCGCAAAATTGACCACTGCACGCATACTTGGATAGCGTTCAAAATGCGCTGCCATATCATCATAATCTTTAATACCATGAAGGTAGACCCATGGCAGTACATATTCACCATTTAATCCATCACGATAATAGGGCTGATGCATGTGCCAACAGATAACAAGATTAATCGGGGGGTGTTTCAAATCATCCTTATTTGACTCACTCATAGTATTATTCCTTCAAATCTTGTTTGCCTGAAAAAAACATACTTTGTCCCAACATCTCTGGAGTTACCAATACAATGCCTTCAGGTGTCACATGAAAACGTCTTGCATCTTCTTCTGCATCCTCCCCAATAACTGTTCCTTCAGCAATAAATACTCCCTTATCGATAATTGCATTTCTAATACGGCAGTTTTTACTGATCGTCACCTTGGGTAACAACACACTATCTTTTACCACACTAAAACTGTGTACTCGTGTCGCAAAAAATAGAACTGAACGTTTAACGCGAGCACCTGAGATAATACATCCCCCTGACACTAGAGAATCGATCGCCTCACCTCGGCGACCATCATCATCAAAAATAAATTTTGCAGGCGGATGCTGGGTTTGATAAGTCCATATAGGCCAATCCCTATTATATAAATTTAACTCAGGCTCTATAGCACAAAGCTCCATATTACTCTTCCAGAAAGAGTCAACCGTTCCCACATCACGCCAATATTTTGCTTTCCCATCCTCATTAATAAAGGGATAAGCCACCACATTAAACATATCAATTGCATTAGGAATAATATCTTTACCAAAGTCATGCGATGAATTTTCATCCTCTGCATCACTAATCAGTGCCGAGTAGAGAAAATGTGTTGAAAAAATATAAATCCCCATTGACGCAAGTGATTTATCGGATTCCCCTGGAATAGTGTCGGGCACCTCAGGCTTCTCTGTAAATTTAGTGATTTGCAGATTTTTATT
>JAOTST010000213.1 GCA_029864785.1 Chromatiales bacterium
AAGTGACTGAACATCAAGCAACCCCAGCTTTTCCTGAATCTGATCTACCTTGTCTGGGTGGGCAATAAGACGACCATCAGCACGAATAATAAAATTATAGGTGCCTGCCAGATGGTCATTAAAGACCCGCTCAAAGAGTTTGTTGAGTAATATATCGTGCCCGGCACTGAGAAGATGCTTTCCATCGACATCAATAGGGGTTTCACAAGAGACCATCCACTCATTGGCGGTCGGGTCAAAGTAGAGCCCCGTCCAGGCCGATTCACGTTTTGGGTTATTCTCCTGGGTGGTGATATAGACCCACTCCTCGGTGGTCACATCCAGCGTTGCCTCCGCATTATTTGCCCATGCCAGCCCTGGCCAATGGACAATATTGACGTTCTCTGGCATAGAGATATAGAGGTTGGCAAAGCGGTTGGTCCACGCATCGCTAAAGCGATCAACTAAATTGTAGGCTAGGTAGAGACGGTTACGAAACTCCTGACTTTCTATAGGAGCCTTGGGGCCGATATAGGCGGTAGTACTATGACTGATCGTGCCATCAGGATGGCGATAGCCATCAAAGGCTCTCTTTTGTAGATGGGTGGTACCATCATCCCAAGGCTTAAATATTGACCAAAATTTTTCGTCAGAGACGTTGCTCTGATTTTTGTAAGCATCAACAAAACGCTCTTTAAAAACGCGATGATTATCTTCAGCAAGCTCAAAGATTGCGCTCTCTTTATGACCGCGTTCGGTAATGTACTTACTGAGGGAGTCTAGGGTCTGTTCCTGAAGTGTAGAGACAATGTGCCAATAACTCAGTCCTGAAACAAGGATGACCACAATGCTAATCCGCAGCGCCATCTGCAACAGTACGTCGCGTGCTAGAGAGTGTGTTTTTTCTGTTCTATTTACCGCTTTCATATTCTTTCTCTATAAAACCGGATGTTGAGCGGTGTTTTATCTCATCAAGTTGCAGTCTATCAGTATCAAATAGGGCGGTCGATTGGCAATCGTCCCACTTATCTTATCTTTTAGAATATGGCGACCAGTTCCCTCTGTTTTTGTGTGGTCATATCGCTGTTCAGG
Source organism: Chromatiales bacterium (assembly GCA_029864785.1). GTDB lineage: Bacteria > Pseudomonadota > Gammaproteobacteria > Thiohalomonadales > Thiohalomonadaceae > JAOTST01. Next base: position 1,072 of record JAOTST010000213.1, read on the forward strand.
AAGCTACCGAGATGCGATTCCGTCCACTCCTTTTGGCCCGGTAGAGTGCTTCATCGGCACGAATAATCATCCGATCAAAACTTCCCTCTTCATCAATTTTTTCACTAATACCAATGCTCGTGGTCATTTTTACTGAAATCCCCCCCTCTTCATAGAGAGTTTCTTCTATAGCACGCAGCATTTTCTCTGCGAACACCATAGCCCCCTCTTTGTCAGTTTCAAAGAGCACAATTCCAAACTCTTCACCACCAAGACGTCCAAAAATATCGCTTTTACGCAGATGACGAGAGATCGTGTCAGAAAAAAGTTTAAGCATCTGATCACCAATATGATGCCCATAGGTATCATTAATTCTCTTAAAGTAATCAATATCGAGCATTAGAAATGTTATTGGACTTTTATTGCGCAGAGAAGCGCTAAAAAAGTGATTACCCATATCCATAAAGAAGCGCCGGCTCATGATTCCGGTCAGCGAATCACGATTGACCATATTTTTGAGTTCTCCATTCTGGCGTAACATCTCTGCCTGATATGCGAGAACCTTGTCGTTATAAGCACTCAACATCAGGCTTGATACCAATAGGCTCATCACAAATGAGGCCAGAGCATGATTAGAAAAATTCAACTCAAAGAGGCTATTCCCACTAACGACAATTAGGATCGACAAACCAACAACAAATAGTCCAAAATTACGTCCCACTACCAAGTGAGCAATAATTACTGTAATTAGAAACCAGGCCAACCGAAACTCATCGTTTGGAACAAAGATTAAAGCTGAGGTGAAATGAATCATTGTCACCACAATGATCATTACAGCTACTCTAAGATAACGTGATTTTTCTTCTCTTAACCAGAATAGTGTTAACAGGTAGATAACTGAAATAAAGTAATCTGAACGGGCATGAACATCTCCCAGTTCATGCAGACCCAGATCGTGCATTAAGGCAAAAATCAGCGATGCCCCCATAGCGATGAACAACATTATATTGAACATTATGAATTTGAATCGGAGAAGATCCTCTCCCTCTTCAAATTGAAAGCCGCTTGTTAAGATATTATTGATAAATGTCACACTATCCAAATCCTTGAAATGTATAAATCATCATATCCTAATACACCTACATTCTCCATGAGAATCTAGGGAGAAAGCTTCACCACCAAGCCGCTATGGCGTGCAATTCGCTGCCCGACTGCAGCCAACCAGATCTCTTTGGTCACCACTATCTCTACCGTTTTTTTGGCGCGGGTAATTGCTGTATAGACCAGCTCTTTGGTTAACACCGGATTCATCACCTCGGGGAAGAGTACCAGTACCTCATTAAATTCAGAGCCCTGACTCTTGTGAACGGTCATTGCGTAGGCCGTTTCACAATGGGGAATGCGTGATGGGATAAAGTCTCGCACCCTGCTTTCATTTTCACTTGTGCCTTCAAAATAGACCCTTAGAGCGCCATCATCCCCTGCCAGCGTGATGCCGATGTCACCATTAAATAGTCCAAGCTCTCTAATATTTCGGGTCACGATAACAGGACGACCACGATACCAAGCACCAATATCGTTCTGTTCGATAAAAGCGGTACTCGCTAAGCGCTCTTCAACACGCCGATTAATATCAATGACGCCCATTGGTCCGACACGGTTGGTCGCAAGGCATTGAAATTTTCCAAATGTGGCAAGGATCTCTGTAAAGGGTGCGTCATCTCTAATCTGCTGCCAGTAGTCGAGCGACTTCTCGATGATCTGCTCAATAACACTGGAGTTAAGCAGCCTGACTTCAGGGTAGAGACCCTGCTGCAAGGCACCCCACATTGGTTCACCCTGCTGATCATTCACACCGTCGGCAACGGCCTTGATGCTGGAATCAAATCGGAATGACTCTTTCAGTTCTGCCGTCTGTTCGGGGAGCGCCTCGATCAGGTCTGCCAGAACTGCGCCTGACTCGACTGAGGCAAGCTGATTTCGATCGCCTAGCAGGATCAACTTTGCATCTCTCTTAAGCGCATCGACCAGCTTGCTCATTAGCGCCAGATCCACCATGGATGCCTCATCGACCACAATCAGATCATGAGGAAGCGGATTGTCCGCACGACGTCGAAAATAGGGGGAGTAACGTTTTGCACCCAATAGGCGATGAATGGTCGAGACCTTAGACGGAATCGATTCGCGTATATGAGAATCACACGGCAGCGAATCGATAGAGCCCGCCATCGACTGTTGCAGACGCATCGCCGCTTTTCCGGTGGGTGCCGCCAGAGCAATATTAAGGGGGGTTCCATCACTATGAGCCTGCTCTTGAAGCATCGCAACAATCTTGACCACCGTGGTCGTTTTTCCCGTTCCTGGGCCTCCGGTGATGATCGTCAGGCTATTTGAGAGCACACAATGAGCTGCCTCTCTCTGCCAGTCTGTTAGATCAGAAACCAGTTTGAAATAGCGATTAAGGAGTGACTCATCAATATCGGCAGTGGATCGAATCAGCGTTTTAATTTGTGTCGCCAGTCGTTCTTCATAAGCCCAGTATCGATAAAGGTAGAGACGCTCATCCTCGATAACCAGTGGCGCAACATCATCGCCATTAACCAGACCGGAGCGAAGAATAAGTGCGCGCTCATCCTCATTAATGGGGATACAACTATCACCCGATGCCTGTTGAGTCGAGAGTCGCTGAA
>JAOTST010000214.1 GCA_029864785.1 Chromatiales bacterium
CAGTACTCAATAAGGTCGGTAATCTTGTGGGGTTGCGAGCACAGGAGAAGAATTTAGAATTTCTTTTCGATATTGATCCGGCAATTCCTAGAGTTGTTGTGGGCGATCCCACTCGACTTGGACAGATCTTGGTGAACTTGGCAGGAAACGCCGTTAAATTTACCGAGCATGGTGAGGTGGTCGTCAAAGGACAATTAAAGCGAACATATGATGGACGCATGGATCTCTTTTTTGAAGTTGTTGATAGCGGTATCGGTATGACAGAAAAACAGCAGGATCGGCTGTTTAAATCATTTTCTCAGACTGATAGTTCAGTGACTCGAAAGTATGGTGGTACGGGACTTGGATTGGTCATCTCTAAGAGGCTGGTCGAGATGATGGGGGGGGAGATTAACGTTAGCAGTGAATACGGCAAGGGGAGTCGCTTCTTCTTTACCATTAACCTGGGAAAGGCGAGTGAACAATCGCTGTTAAGACGAACGCTCCCGATAGGCGTTGAAGGTGAAAAGATTTTGGTTGTTGATGACAATAGTATGGCTCGACACTCTATGCGCCGGGTGTTAGATAGTATTGGATTACAATCGGTTATGGCCAAAAATGGACGTGAAGCTGCTGATGAAGTGTTTGCCGCAGATCTGCGAGGTGAGCACTATCCTTTGATCTTAATTGATTGGGATATGCCCGTTATGAATGGATTTGAAGCAATTCATATGATTCAGAGTAAATCAGATTTAACGACTCAGCCGGTATTCTTTATGGTTACAACGCATAGTGAAGATGAGGTGTTAAAGGAGGCTTCTACGAAAAATGTGCTTGTGAATGATGTGCTTAATAAACCCCTCTGTAGTTCGACATTGTTGGATACGATTAACAGCCATTTTGGGCATGAAGATATTGTCGATAGAGCAACGTCCAACACCTCAAAGTTAGGTAAAAATGCGCGTGCAGAACTTCAAGGCGCTCATGTCTTGTTAGTAGAAGATAACAAGCTTAATCAAGAGCTCGCCATGGAGTTGTTGAGTGATGAAGGACTTGTCGTTACGGTTGCCAATAACGGTATTGAGGCGATTGAGGTTCTAGAGGGTGGTTCTCTATTTGATGGTGTCTTAATGGATATGCAGATGCCTGAAATGGATGGAATGACAGCAACGAAGCTGATCCGAAAACAGGAAAAATTTAAGCATTTACCAATTATAGCCATGACAGCAAATGCGATGATTGGAGATAAAGATAAAGTCCTGAGTGTTGGTATGAATGATCATATTGCCAAACCGGTAGATGTTAATGAGATGTTTATTACCATGGCTAAATGGATTAAACCATCGTTTAATCCTAAAAATCAGAATCAATTAATAGCAGATGAAGATAGACAGACTGAATCTACAATGAAGAGGTTGATTGAAGCGGGGATCGATGTTGATAGAGGGATTATAAATTGTGCGGGTAAGCAGACCCTTTATCTGCGGATGTTAACAATGTTTAGTGATGGGCGGCAAGACACACTCACCCAAGTTAAGCAGGCTTATGAACAGAATGATTTGAATGTTATTCAGCATATCGCACATAGCCTTAAAGGTGCATCAGGCACGATTGGTGCTATGGCACTCTATGATGCGTCGATGGCATTAGAGCTTGCATGCGATAAAGAGGACATGGATAAAAGTATAGAGACGTTGATTTCTGAACTTAGGAAAGAGTTGCTGCCGGTTATGAAAGCGCTAAATGAGTTTGAAAATAGTACGGCGTAGGGAGATAGATAGTGACGAATAAAATTGGAACCATAGTTGTTGTTGATGATGAACCTATGATTATCGAGCTGATCAGTTCCTTGATGCAGGACGCCGGTTATCAAACGGTATCTGCATTAAATGGTCAAGAGGCTTTAGACATAATTAATAGTAGCGCAGTTGCCGATATTAGCGCCATTATTTCTGATATAAAGATGCCCATTATGGATGGGTATCAGCTCTGTCATGCATTACGAGAGCACGATACTTGTAAGAACATCCCCTTTATATTTGCCTCATCGTTGACCACTTTAGATGAAAAAATTCAAGGATATAATGCGGGGGCGGATGACTATATCCCCAAGCCCATTGAGCCGGATGAGTTGTTGCTTAAGGTCAAGCGGCTGGCAGAGAAAAAACAAGGCAGAGATGAACTGACCAAACAGTTGCTAGAGTCGCAAAATGCAGCCATGCAGGCACTAAGCTATACCAGTGATCTCGGCCGTGTGGTTAATTTTTATGAGGAGGCACTACTGGCTACATCAATTGATGATCTAGCAAAAAAACTCTTCAGGAATACGGCTTCATATGGACTCAGTTGCATTCTGGCTGTTGTTGATGGCGATGAATTAGCCTTTATTGGCGATCAAGGTTATGTTTCACCGCTTGAGCAGGGTGTTATTGAGTTGGCCAGAAGCCAAACTCGTTTCTACCACTTCGGCAAGCGCACGATTGTCAATTATGGTAACCATTCACTGCTTGTTAAAAATATGCCCGTTGATGATGAGAATAAGTATGGGATGATTAATGACATGTTGGGAGCGTTATGTAATGCCATCTATGCCAAGTTAACCATCTTTATGAATGAGCGGCGCGAGGCCAAACAGAAAGATGAGATACTTTCAGTAGTGCGCCATGCGGTAGATAATATTGATGAAATATTTACAACACTACAGAACACAAATTCTACGGTTATTGAGGATATGTGCGAACAGATGGACACAGCAATTATGGGAATGGGATTGCTGGAGGATACTGAAAATAATATTGAATCGATTACCAAAGAGTGCCTTGAACGATCAAATGATAACTTTAGTAATGGATTAAAACTCAATACTATTTTTGATGGGCTCAGAGAGGAGATCGATCTATGTCTAACGTCCAATATTTCTAATAATAAGCCTCAACAGATCGATAGTGCTGAAAACGAGTGTGATAGCGGTAGCGATCCTGAACTATTTTGACGCATAGGATAAATTATTAGAAAGTCGATCTAACTATAGATAAATGGCTTATTTCATAGTAAGTTACTGAGGTATTGTTGGGAGTAACATGCTGCTCTCAAAATAGCAGTTAAAATATATATTCAGGAGATCACAATGAAAACCAATCTACCCGTTACTGATGGCGAGAATCTCTTTGGAGATGAGGTAGAGATTATTTCAACTACCAATCTTAAAGGGATCATTGATACGGCCAATGAAGATTTTATGGTAATCAGTGGCTTTGATGACGATGAGGTTATTGGAAAAAATCACAATGTGGTGCGCCATCCTGAGATGCCACCAGAGGCCTTTGCCGATCTCTGGAGTACACTAAAAGCCAATCAGCCTTGGAAGGGGATGGTAAAGAACCGCTGTAAAAACGGTAATTACTACTGGGTTGATGCCTTCGTTTCACCCCAGTTTATCGATGGCCAAATAACCGGTTATCAATCGGTACGATTTAAGCCAAATCGAGAGTCGGTTAAACGGGCAGATAGAGTCTATAGATCGATTATGTCAGGCAAGTCAGATGATGATAAGCGTCGCTCACAACTGGATGAGGTGAAACTACAGCGTTTCCCCATCGGTATCTCGGCCAAGATCACCATCGCAATGCTTGCGGTTCTATTACCTCTGGTTATAGCATTGGGCGTTGTAGGCAATATTTCGCCCCTTGTCCTGGGTGTAGCCTTGATTGCATCGGTCGCTGCATCTTATGGGATTGCGCGTCTGGTCATGCGCCCCC
>JAOTST010000215.1 GCA_029864785.1 Chromatiales bacterium
CGGGACAAAATTCTTTCCGTTTAATGTAAGCGCCACAGTATGGGGGCCGTGACTATGAATCACCGACTGGGTCTCAGGATTATTCTGGTAGACCTGCACATGTAGCGGCCCATCGAGTGACGCACCTCTGCCAACTCTCCCATCAATATGGCAGCGAACCAGATCACTTTCGGTCAGTGTGTCGGCACAACATCCAGTCGGCGTAACCCATATTTCATCACCGATTCGTACCGAGGCATTACCGCTATGGGAGTCATTATTTCCATACTGACGCAGCCACTTATAGTGCTGAACAAGTTCTTGTTTCAGATTCATGATGAAGCCTTAGAAGGGTTTAACGACGGCCAGAATAACGATAGCGATCAAAATAAAGACGGGGAACTCATTAAACCAGCGATAGAAGATGTGACCATATTTATTTTTGTCTTCAGCGAAAGAGCGCATCAGCCGACCGCAGTAGAGGTGGTAAGCGATCAGGATGACGACCAACGTAATCTTGACGTGTAGCCACCCCATTGATGCGTAGGCCGCCCAGCCGTAATCGTAAAGAAGCCAGAGCCCCAGACCCGTAGCGACCACCATGCTCGGATTCATAATGCCGCGATAGAGCTTGCGCTCCATTGTCTTGAAGCGATCAATACCTGCATGGTCTTCGGTCATCGCGTGATAGACGAAGAGGCGCGGTAGATAGAAGAGTGCGGCAAACCAGGTGACAACACTAATAATGTGGAACGCTTTTACCCAGAGCATGGTAGACCTTAATGATTTTTAACAGATTGGAAGGGATTATATATCAATCGCTGTGCAACATGGTTTGAACGATGTTGAAGTCAATTGGAAGGGTAGATTTTATCTATGGGCTATGAAATTTTGATACAACATCCATACCCTTATGCAAAACACGAATAACGAGAATGCCAGATGCCGAATCTAATTTATAAAATATGAGGTGGCTGCCTTGAGGAAATTTTCGGTACTTTTTTTTGATAAAGCCAGAATCCTCCCCAATGGAGGGATTGTCTGAAATAAGATGAAATGCATCATCAAGCTCTTTCAGATAGAGATTCCGCTGTTCATGCCCCCAAACTCTGTCGGTATAGCGGGCGATTTTAATCAAATCTGTTTTTGCCTTTGCAGTGAGCCTGAAAGAGGGCATTACAGCTTTTTGCTATCCAACTCAGATATAAGTGCCTGATATGAATAGTCTACAGTCCCGCTCTCCTCACCTTCTGTAAGGAGTTGCCGAAGGTTTTGAAGTTTGATCTCCTCATCTTCAAGCAGACGCAAGCCCGATCGAACCACCTCACTAGCCGAACCATAACGCCCGCTATTAAGCTGACTGGCGATAAAGCCATCAAAGTGTTCACCAAGGGTCATGCTGGTGTTTTTAGCCATAGCCGTTATCTCGAATGTACCTAATATGGGTATATTGTGGTACATGGGTGGAGGTAAATCAATATTAGTGTGTTGAGGAAAGGAGGGGCTGGGATTTTTTATTAAAGGTGCCACGTCCCAAAAACTTGGGGTAGGGTGAAATAATCGGAGAGCATTGCACCAGCCTATTTGGCGCAATGGTTATTGCGCCCTACGAGCTAATTTGAATTTAATCCAAATGTTCTTGTTCCTAGTTTTGTTTTATAAAGGTTTTCATATTCTATTACTTCCCGTTTAGTAAGAGTCTTTGGAAGAGTTCGCAAAATAGAGAAAGTAAAATATTTACTATAAGATTTAGATTTGTTAATTAAATTTTTTAACTGTTCATTTCCACCATGGCCATTTCGGGCATAATTTCCCCATCGACCCAAAATACCTTTTTCTCCATAAGCAGATCCTACATATTGCTTTCCAGTTTTACTATCTACTATCAAGTAAATGCCAGCCACACTTGATAGCATTGTGTGCCACTCTCGGTTGGCATCTGAATTTTTCACCATTTTAACTAATTCATTAAACTCAATAATAAAATCTAAATAACCGGGGAATGGGCGAACTTTCCCTTGCGGCATTAATTCAGTGACAACTTTGCTTTTTAACCATTGATGCCATGACCTTGTAGATTTTCCCCAGTCAATAATTAGCCGCCGTTTATAATCTTCGAAGCCCTGTATTTCTTGTAAGTCATAAACGAATTTTCCGGGATTCATCTCTTGGTATATGTAAGACGGCGACCATTTATGGTTGTCAGATTGTTTAACACTACGAACTTTGTATATCCCTAGGAATAATGCTTTAGAACCATCGATCCCCATAAAGGAAATAATATATTCGCATTTAAAAATGTGTTCCCCCTGATGTTGTTGATATTCCTCTATTTGATCATGGCGTAAAAGAGTTTCAAGATCCCATCTACTGTCTTGGTGTCGGACTAATTTAGTTTTGGCATTAGTATCAAAATTACGTAATTTCAGAAGTTCAATTATGTCAATCATATTTAACTCATAGCTGGTAATAGTTCTCAATATCCCGCCGAGTCAGCACGCCCGATAGACGCTCGCTACCGTTGTAGCCCTCTTCAACAATACAGAGTGCATAGGTTGTACGATCTTCAAGTCGGTTGAGCTGCTCAAGGGCGTCTTGCAGGGTGGCGTGAGATGAAATGCGCAGGGGATGGATGCGGCTGGCGGCGGGGATCTCATTCAGATCGATATCTTGCTCGTGTAGTTCTTCATCTGAACCATCTTCTTTAAGACGCTGAATATGGCTGGCGAGGTCAACTGCCTTGATGAGCGACAGGGGTTGTTCATCATCACGGTATAAGAGCCATGTTGGCTCTTCATCAAGGATAGTTTTGACGGTCGAATAGCTTATTTTGGGTGTGGAGAAGACGAAGGCGCGATCCATCTCTGCGGTGACACCAATACTGCGTAGTTGTTGTGTAACCGGATCGTTGCGGTAGTCGAGGCCACGCACTTTGAGCAGGGTAAGAAAGATGGAACGCTGTCCGAAGAGTTCGCTACAGACTAACCCGGCGGAGATAACCGCCAGCATGCCGGGAAGCAGGATGTTGGGATTGGCAGAGAGTTCCAGCATCGCAATCAGTGCAGCAAGCGGTGCGTGTAGAGTTGCTCCCATCATCGCGCCCATGCCGATTAGGGCATAGAGGGTTGGCGAGGAGGCTAGTTCAGGGGTTAGTTCGGCACCAATCGCGCCCATGGCCGCTCCAAGGGTTGCGCCAACAACTAGTGTCGGACCAATGAGACCGCCGGGAATTCCCAACCCCAATACGCCGGTTGTGGCGATGATCTTTGCCAGAGAGATCGCCAGTAACAGTCCAATCCCGATCTCACCGATCAGTGCGCTATTCACGGTGTCGTAACCGATCCCCATCACTTGAGGAAAGGGAATGGCAATTAGTGCCACCAGAATTCCTCCCAGTGTGGCGCGCTGCCAGATGGGGAGGTTGGTGAGGCTTTCAGAGAAGTATCTTATAGAGCGGATGAATAGGGCTGCGCCGACTCCGACGGCAATACCGACCAACACCATGTAGGGCAGTTCAGCGACCGATCCGAGTTCCAGAGGGGGAACGATGAAGGCAGGGGAGTCGCCATAGACCAGTCGGGTGAGTGCGGTGGCACTGACGGCCGCTAATATGATGGGGGCAAAACTGGCGATGGCGTACTCCATCATTACCACCTCCATTGCGAAGATGACACCTGCCAGTGGCGTATTGAATGAGGCACCAATGGCTGCAGCAATACCGCATGCCACCAATGTGCGGGTGGCGTTG
>JAOTST010000217.1 GCA_029864785.1 Chromatiales bacterium
CCAATCACATCGATGCCGACAAACAGTAGGCCACGCTTTTTCAGTTCAGGTGCGATCTGCTTACAGATCCAGTAATCACGTTCAGTGAGAGGAACACCTTCGCCTCGGCCACCGGCAGCAAGATTACCTCTTAGTTCACCCTTGGCAGGAATTCGGGCGAGGGCATAGGGGATCGGTTCACCATTGATCAGTAGAATTCGTTTGTCGCCAGAGGTGATCTCCGGGATAAATTTCTGCGCCATGATAAGGCGCTGACCATGTTCGGTAAGGGTTTCAATGATTACGCTGGTGTTGGTATCACTGGGCGATACTTTAAAAATTGAGGCTCCGCCCATGCCATCCAGTGGTTTGAGGATCACCTCACCCTGCTTGGAAATAAACTCACGAATCTGTTCACCACTGCGGGTAACTAGAACCGGTGTTGTGCACTCAGGGAACTCGGTGGCGAAAAGCTTCTCATTGGCATCGCGAATCGACTGTGCACGGTTAACCACTAGAGTGCCCATGCGTTCAGCCTGCTCAAGAATGTGGGTGGCATAGAGAAAATTGAGATCAAACGGTGGATCTTGACGCATTAAAATGACATCAAGTTTATGTAGTGGTTGATCCTCTGAGGCGCCCAATTTATACCACTGTGCTGGATCTTCAAAGACATTGAGCGGAGACATCTGTGCAAACGATACTCCATCTCTCTGAAAGAGGTCCTGGGGTTCCATATAGTAAAGTGACCAGCCCTTTTTCTGGGCTGCCCACAACATTGCCAGAGAGCTATCTTTTTTGTAGTTAATCGATCCAATCGGATCCATCACGATTCCAATTTTTATGGTCATAGCCTTAATAATGGTTTTAGAGCGAGGCGGTTAGTATCTCAAGTGAAACTGATGGCGTCTATATCTGTCCGTAGCCGGTTGTTCGAGATTGTGCTGAAAGATGAGCGATCAATATCATTGAAAGTGTGGGAAATAAATTATCAGCTCTTTAAAAAGTGCGTGTTAACTGTAGCGATAATTCATTGCGACGATAGCTTTTAGTGGTGATATTGGAGCTGTTTTCTGTATGTCTTACGCGGCTGCTAAAGTCCCAATTGCCCCATATCTTTCGATTTGCTGAAAATTCGATCGTTGTCGTTAGATCTTTGCGTTGCTGAGGATTGCTATCAGCAGAATATTGACTGACTCGATAGATCAGGCCACCCTTTCCCATCCAATGTTGATTTAGCCGCTCTCTTCCTTGTAGATTGAAGGTGTGGCGTGTAGGTGAATAGCTGGTTGTGAGTGTTGTACCCGTGTAGAGATTATTTCGATCATTCAGTTCAAATGCATACCCTAGACGAATCTCATTTTGATGTTTGCCATGCCACAAATTTTCAAATTTAAGTTGATGTTGTCTACCTGCCAGATGGTCATAGAGAGGATTGAGGGCATTGATTCGATTGAGACGATAACGAAACCCAAGTGTGCCACTGTTAAGGGTGTTATTTTTACCTTTCAGGGTGAGCGATGTTTTAGAGAGGTAATCGACATTATTTAGGGTTGTCCATCCATGGGTGAGCGAGAGCTTTATGGGCCACTCATTGAGGTTGATCGATCGACTGATACCTCCCTTGATATTGAACATATCGTATGCGTTAACAGAAAAGTAGTCTGTTTTATAGATGCTTCCTTTAATACTCCAGCCATCTTTGAGATTTCCCGCTAGGTATTGAGAGGCCATTGCAAAGAGTGAAAGATAGCTGTCGCCGCGACGACTAGCGACGGTTGCTGCGGGATCGATGATATTGTCGTCATAACCATATGAGAGGTTCAGCATGCTAAATCTTTGATGCCGGGAAGGTGCGTTCTGAGGTTGGTTTTTCTCTATCTGTCGAGAGGCGAGCGAGCGGATAGCCTCATTGCCCCCCTTTAGTGCAAGCTTAAGCCAACGCAGTGCAACAGTTCTATCATCCTCTTTAGTGGCAATGAGCCCTAGATTGTAGTGGGCAATTTGGGCAAGGGCCCTGTTTTGGGCAACCTGATTGAACCAGTGCTTTGAAATTTTGTAATTCTTCAGCTTGTAATTACAGACCCCCAGATTGTATAGCAGTGAGGCCTTTCTGATCCCATTTTTATACACGCGGTTAAATTGACTGCAGGCCGTGTTGTAGTCTCCTGCTTTAAATGCGTCGATGCCATTTTGGAAAGAGTTGTCTCTTGCGAAAAGAGGCGCGCTCGATAACATGATAAGAGTGCAGATAAGCAAAAGGAGCGGAGTATAAATTTTCATGTCTTATCCAAAGCGAAAAAGCCGCACACCTGGACGGTGGGTGGCTGCTAATAATATAGCCAGTCAAATTTTCTGGCTATCTATTTTTAGATGAGATCCTCAAGGTTTGGATGAAGCCGAAGCTTCTGAATCTTTCTGCTCTTGTTCCATATCATGTTTTTCCTCTTCTAGAGCATCCTGTTCACTCTCCATCTCCTGTTTGGCATCATCCATTTCAGAATTTTGTTCCTGGTCACCACTTTCAAATCGATTGCGCTCCAGAGCGCCCTGACCGCTCTCCTCATTGGTGCGTATCCGAATCTGTTTTTTAAGCTGTTCGGCAGAGGGGATCTTTATGGTCTGGGCGACATCGTCGACACTAATGTCAGATTCATTGATAACTCCCATAGTGATCTCATCAAGCTCATCGGCATGCAGCGTTCCAAAGGCGATGGAGATACACATGGCAAGGAGTATTTTGGTTGGTTTATTCATGTCATGATCCTCTGACTAAATCGTGGCTATTACCAAACTGTTGATGGGTTGGAGTGAGATGTTGTTTTCTGCCACCTCTATATTTATCGAGAGGCTCTTGTTTTTGTTTTTGTGAGAGATGACCGCCATGATCTCTCCACCATGGCCACTGCGAACGATGATAGGTAGTTCTAGCAGATTTTGGCCATTTTTAAGAGAGCCATCCCATGCAAGCATCTGTTGTCCGGGATAACCTTTAATTTCAACTCCTTTGGGGAGTTGAATTTCAAAACGAGCCTGCTGAATGGGGTGTGCTGAATTAAATGCGAGTGTGATGCTTTTCTCTTCTAACAGGGTTACGCTAATTGACTCAGCAGGGGAATTTTGAAATAGCAGCACAAAGGAGAAAATGAGCAGAAAGCCTGCGGCAACTGCTCCAGAAAATAGGGGGGTTAATATGGGGCGGTCGCTATTACTCGCTTTGCGTAGTGCGCGTGCCGAAAAAGAGAGTGACATAGGCTCAATTGGAAGCTGCGCAAGGGTGGTGCGAAAATTCTTTTCAATGTTGAGCGCCTCTCGACAAGGACTACACTCAGCGAGATGCTGATGGAATTCGGCCTGTAGCTTCTCTTCAAGCTGATGATCAAGGTAGTCGTCAAATTGTTGTTGGGTATCTTTGCAATTCATAATTTTGTCTCTTGTCACTCTCTTAACGGTACCGCGTCGAAAAAGGTTCCATCATTTATCGACTTATCTCTTCACGCACCTTGGCACGCGCCCGATGTAGACGTGATTTAAGGGTACCGATGGGGGTATCTAACAGATTGACCAATTCAGGTAAGGTAAAGCCCTCCATATCGTGCATGGTGACGAGGGCACGCTGATCTGCGTTTAGTTTTCCAAGAGCGGCGAGGACTTTTGTGTGCATCTTGCTCGACTCAAAATCTTGTTCGGGTGAGTTCCTCGATTCAATCTGCGTCATATCAAATTCGGCTGGATT
>JAOTST010000218.1 GCA_029864785.1 Chromatiales bacterium
ACACATTTATGCCCTCTCCTGGAAAAATTACCCGCGTTCACATGGCAGGTGGTCCCGGAGTACGCGTCGACTCTCACATCTACGGTGGATATACCGTTCCTCCCCACTACGACTCAATGATCGGTAAATTGATCACTCATGGTGAGGATCGCGCAACCGCTATCGCGCGAATGGAGACCGCCCTGACTGAGACTTTGGTAGAAGGGATTAAAACCAACATCCCCCTACACCGTAGACTATTACAGGATTCGAATTTCCGCATCGGACAGACCAATATTCACTACCTTGAGAAGAAACTCGGTCTATAAATAGAGCTTTTTTTAATCTCTAACAAAGCCACACAGCCACGCATAATTTAAGTGTTGGGGTGTGTGGCTTTTTAGGTTTTATAAATCTCCCTGCAACCACTAAAGCGACTCACCTATGTTATGGCAACAACTGATCTACCCCATCTCATCTAACGATGCCGACGAGCTCTCTGATCGACTTGCCGCTTCAGGAGCCGCCGCAGTGACCCTAAAAGATGCTGCCGACGAACCGCTATATGAACCCCCTATTGGCACCACACCACTCTGGAGTAATACGCTGGTTATCGCCCTTTTTGAAGAGGGGATAGAGCTTGGGCCAATCACGGCAACACTTGCCCAAGAGTGGTCTCCCAGACAACTCCCTGAGCCGCAAATTCAACAACTACCCGATCAAGTTTGGGAACGAACATGGATGGATGGCTTTGAGCCCATGCAGTTTGGTGATCGCTTATGGATCGTCCCGAGCTGGTTTGAAGAACCTGAACCCAGTGCAGTCAATATCAAACTTGACCCAGGGCTCGCCTTCGGCACGGGTACCCATCCAACCACACGCCTCTGCCTTGAGTGGCTCGATGGACACAGCATGCCCAATGAGATCATTGATTACGGCTGCGGTTCAGGGATTTTAGCGATTGCCGCAGCCCTGCTCGGGGCAGAACACGTTGAATGTATTGATACCGATCCTCAGGCACTACAGGCAACGATTGATAACGCTCAACGAAACAAAGTCAGCAACAGATTAAAGACCGGCCTCCCCGAACAACAGAGCGGCAAACCGGTTGAACTACTGCTTGCCAATATTCTGGCTGGGCCTCTAATTGAGTTGGCGCCCAAGCTCGCCAAGCTCGTAAAATCGGGAGGAGAGATCGTTTTATCCGGCATTCTTACCGAGCAGTGGGTCGACGTCTCAAAGGCATATGAAAAATGGTTTGAGATGCAACAACCCACCGAGATAGATGGCTGGATTCGTCTCCATGGTCGCCGTCTGGAACTCTCTTAAAGAGCTCCAATAAACGGAGGCGACGAACAACAGGTTATCAAATTTTAACTAATTTTAAATGAGGCGACTGCACCATCAAGCCGTTGCGATAGAGCCGCAAGCTCGTCGGTTGAATTAACAATCTCCTGCACGCTACCTGCATTGCGGGTATTTTCTGCACTAATATTATTCGTGTTGCGACTCACCTCTTCAGCCACAGAACTCTGCTCCTCTGCGGCAGCTGCAATCTGGGTACTCATATCGGAGATTGTCTTAACCGCTGTCATAATTTCATTCAGATGCGATCGTGCATCTTGAACAAAGTCGACACTCTCTTTGGTTTTTTCACGCCCAGCTTCCATGACCGTAACGGCATCTGCGGCCCCTTTCTGTAGCTGCTCTATCATCGTATGAATATCGCCCGTCGCATCCCGAGTACGTGATGCAAGCGTGCGTACTTCATCGGCTACGACCGCAAACCCTCGCCCTTGTTCACCAGCACGCGCCGCCTCAATCGCGGCATTAAGGGCTAACAGATTGGTCTGATCCGCAATCCCTCTGATGACCTCAAGAATAGAACCGATACTCTCACTATCCTGCTCCAATTTATGGATGGCCTCAGAGGCACTCGTTACACTTGTGGCCAGAGATTCGATAGAGTGAACCGTCTCCTGCACCACCCGATTGCCACTATTGGCAGAATCATTCGCCCCACGGGACGAGTCTGCTGCCATAGAGGCATTCGCAGCCACCTCGCGAGAATTTGCGGACATCTCCGTCACTGCAGCCGCCACCTGTTCGGTCTCCATCTGCTGCTGCTGAACTGAAAGCATGGTTCGACTGGTAACATCCGTCAGTGAATGAATACAGCTATTGAGCAGCGATGCTGATTCGCCAATCTCCGAAACCATGCCTCGCAACTGCTGTTTCATGGTACCGATATTGCGTCCCATTTCACCCAACTCATCACTACGTTCATCAATCGAACGCGCCCTGGAACCAAAGTCACCCTGACCAAGTCGCGTGAACTCATCCCCCATCTCTTTCATCGCATTGGTAATGGTCTGAACGATATAGGTAAAGTAGGAGAAAATTGCTAGCAGAACCAGAACAGCGATCACAATCGTGGTGGTAACACGCCCTTTGGCTACTCTATATCCTTCCCAATCCTGATCAACTTGCTCTTGAAGCTGTTCCAGAAGTCCATCAACCTTCTCATTAATCGTAGCAGCAACCCCATCAAAATCACTCATCACGACATTACCACCCGCAGGCCCATTATCGATGTAACTCTGAGCCATTCGCTTGCCTGTCTCGTAGTAAGGTGTAAATGCTGTCATAACACCATCCAGCTTCTCACCAATTTCTGGATGTTTCATTCGAATCTCTTCAACCACCTGCTTGAAGGCGTCGGCATGCTTCTTCGCCTCAGCAAACCCATCATTTAATCCGTTTTGTGCCCGTGTCGCACTGATATCCGTCAGCCACTGTTGCACTTGAACCGTGTGAAATTTTAATCGATGAGCCAGCATGATGCCTGGATAGCTATTATCGACGAGATCATGCTCCATCTCTTCAACCACACTATTTTGATACAGCATAAAGATGGCCGACAAAAAGAGGGCTGCAACAAAGGTCAGAAATATTAAAAAAACCTTGCCACGAATTGTTTTTATGTTCATGTTAATTCCATTTTTGATATTGTGCTTCGGAGACTAGCTTAGTTGTTCTCAAAATAAAACCATTCTATGCATCGGTCATTCAATATGTTGTCTTATAATTTCTTTTTTACAGCCAGTCGCATGATTGAGTACAGGCCGTTAGAATAGCCTACGATGATAACTCAGTGCCCCAGCTGTCAAACACGCTTTAGACTCCCGCTCGATCAGGTGGCCACCTCTCGTGGAGAGGTACTCTGTGGCGAGTGTCACGCTCAGTTTAATGCCCTTGACTATCTGGTAATTGAGGAGGGGATCAAACCAGGGAAGCCAACCCTGACCGTGCGCGCGTCCAAGGGCGATGAAAATGTAAACAGTAATACCCTGTTTTTACCCATTGACGAAGATGTCATCGCTAATCTTCTCTCCGAAAGAGAGCCCGACGAGAGCCCAGAGGAAGCCAATACTCCCGCTGAAACAAGCGTAATTGAGGAAGAGCTCTCTCCTCAGCTAACCCCCATCACCCGGCAGGCCACACCAACAGCCGCTGATGTGCTCTTACAGGAGACGCTCAAAAGAGCTGAAGAGAGTCATGTCCAAGAAGAGAGGATAGAAAAGGAGGAGTTGTCAGAAGAGCCTGTAGAAATAGTCTTCGAAAAGAAGGAGGAGCCCATCCCCTCTCAGCCATCTTCTCCACCGGAAAAATATCAACTCTCTCAAAATTTAGAGGAGTCTCCGGATGAGCAGGCTCATTTCA
>JAOTST010000219.1 GCA_029864785.1 Chromatiales bacterium
GCCGCAGTGGTTTTATCTCCGGGGTTATGATTGGTGCTCTGGTCTGGGCGGTAACATTGTTACTGCCACTGTTTGAGCGTGCGGGTATTATGGAACTGCATATTCATGATCTATTTGATACACCCATATCGACCACAGATAGTGCCTTCTGGTCGTTACTCTTCAACTCCTTGGCATTTGTAGTGTTCTCTATTTTAAGGCCACAAAGCAGTGATGAACGGGAGGCGGCAGGGGCTTGCTGCCAGGAGGAGATATCGCTTCCCAAAGGTGTGCCTCAGGCTACATCAATTGCAGAATTTGAAGAACAACTCTCTAAATTGATTGGTGATGACTTTGCGAAACATGAGGTGGAACGGGCACTTAATGATCTGGGGCTACAACAGGAGTCGTCTCATTCGATTAATCTCACCCTTCTGAGGGCGCAAATTGGACGCAATCTCTCGGGGTTGGTTGGACCCGTACTCTCTCGGTTGATTGTTAATGAGCAGTTACAGATTGATACTGCGGCTAAAACAGCCATTGCCGATACCATTCAGTTTGTAGAGAGAAAGCTTGAAACATCCCGTTCACAGTTACAGGGTGTCGCTGGTGAACTTGATGCATTGCGCCGATTTCATCGTCAAGTACTGGAGGATCTCCCTCTGGGGGTGGTAACAATTAGTCCCGAGCAACAGGTGGTGAGTTGGAATAGGGTCATGGTTAAGCTTTCATCGCTAACCGAAGTAGATATGGTAGGCAAGCGTGTTACTCAATTACCGGATCCGTGGTCTGGCTTGCTCTCTGTTTTTCTAGAAAGTAATCAGTCCTTAATGAGTCAAATTAAGACGCGTATTGGTGGTGATCCGCACATACTCAATCTATTTAAGGCATCAATTGCCGGCCCCTCAAAAGATGAGGAAAATCGCGGTGTTGTTGTATTGATTGAAGACTATTCTGAACTTTATAAACTGGAAGAGAAATTGGTACACAGTGAGCGCCTTGCCTCAATTGGTAAGCTCGCATCAGGGGTCGCTCATGAAATAGGCAATCCTGTTACCGGCATTGCCTGCCTTGCCCAAGAGATGTTGGCTGAACCAGAAGACAAAACGATACAACAGAACGGTGTGGAGCAAATTCTTACGCAGACCGAACGCATCTCAAATATTGTTCACTCGCTCGTTAGCTTTAGCCATGTTGGTGCTTCGATGGATCACCCCATGGAGCCGGTGCTGATTCGGGAAATGGTTGATGAGTCAATTAGCCTCGTCTCTTTGAGTCATGCGGCTAAAGGGCAGCACTACGAAAATTGTTGCCCAGATGGAATTGAGGTACTTGGAGATCATCAAAAATTACAGCAGGTCTTTGTTAATTTATTGACCAACGCCAGCGATGCATCGCCACCAAGTGAAACCATTACCATCGACTGTAGTCTTGATGGCGAAAACGCCCAAATATCGGTGACCGATCAGGGAACGGGTATTGAGGAAAAATTGCAGTCCAAAATTTTTGAACCTTTTGTCACCACTAAACAGGCTGGGGAGGGAACTGGTTTGGGTCTCTCGCTGGCATACAATATTGTGCAGGAACATGGTGGAACCATTGCCCTTGAGAGCGAAAAAAATAGAGGCACACGCGTTGATGTTTGTATTAAATTATTTAAACAAGAGAAGTAGTTAATGGCTGATATTCTCATAGTTGAAGATGAAGAGATTATTCGTGAGAGTTTGAAACGGCTGCTTGAACGTAATGGTTATGATGTAACCGGGGCCGGTTCGGTTGTTGAAGCAGAGGCGTGTGGATTTGACAATTTTGAGCTGATTATTGCGGATCTACGTCTGCCGGGTGAGGACGGAACAACCCTGATTGAAAAAGGAGCTCCTGTCCCTGTTCTTATCATGACCAGCTATTCATCGGTTCAATCTGCGGTGAATGCGATGAAGCTCGGTGCGGTTGACTATATCGCAAAGCCCTTCAATCACGAAGAGATGGTGCTGACAGTCGGACGTATTCTCGACAACACATTATTAGAGCGCCAGAATGTGATTCTGCAACAAGAGGTGGCTAGAGGTTATCCCGTTGAAGGGATGATCGGGAACTGTCCGCCTATGCAGCAGCTTTGTGAACGTATTGCCAAGGTGGCAGTGACCAATACTACGGTACTGATTCAAGGTGAGACAGGTACCGGAAAAGAGTTGGTCGCACGTGCACTGCATGCAAAAAGTCTGCGTAGTAACAAACCGCTTATTAATGTGAACTGCGCTTCAATTGCAGAGAATTTGATTGAGTCAGAACTTTTTGGACATGAGAAGGGCGCCTTTACTGGAGCGGGTCAGATTCATCGGGGGCTAATAGAGGCGGCGGATGGAGGCACTCTGTTTCTTGATGAAATTGGTGAGCTCTCTCTTGAGGCACAGGCGCGTCTATTACGTGTATTGCAAGAGGGGGAGATTCGGCGTGTGGGGTCAAATCAGGCAAAGCATGTTGATGTTCGCGTGTTGGTGGCAACACATCGAGATTTAAGCCAACTGGTAGAGGAGCAACGCTTTCGCGAAGATCTCTTCTATCGACTTAATGTTATGGAGCTCAATCTACCACCCGTGCGGGAGCGTGGCGAAGATATTGTTGAGCTGGCAAAGGTGGTTCTTCAAAAAATGGTGCAGCGTATACAGCGACAGCCGTTGAGCTTTAGTGCGGAAGCTCTGGCGGATATGTCACGTTACCATTGGCCAGGTAATGTGCGAGAGCTGGAAAATGTTATTGAACGGGCCGTCATCCTCTGCAACGGTGAGCAGATTGAGGCGAGTGATTTAGCGCTGAAATATATCGATCGAACCGATGATGCTGAAGTGATTATGCCGGATCAGACAATCACTAATGAGACTCAAAATAGATTCTCTCTTGATGATTATTTCATTAGTTTTGTAAAGCACAATCAAGGCGACATGACAGAGACTGAGTTGGCAAAACAGCTAGGAATTAGTCGCAAGAGTCTGTGGGAGCGGCGTCAGAAGCTCAATATCCCTCGCAAAAAATAATTATTTTTTGGATGTAGGCTACCGCTTGTAATGGTCGCGGTTTAAAATTTCCCCAATGCGGATTGACGATTGCTGTAAATAATTGACTAAAACGATTGGTATATGGGAAAGTTGCCCATATTTCTTAATGATTGATACTCAAAAGACCCAATAATTTATGAATTTACAGATTGACCGTCCTAAAGCCTTCTATAGTGCGCTTGCAAATAGAATTGATGCCGTTATCGCGGATCTGAAGCGTCCATTAACACTCACAGAGAAACTACTGTTTAGCCACCTTTATGATAGTGATGTGGCTGTGGCCGATATTGAAAGGGGCGCAGATTATGTGAATTTTTCACCCGATCGGGTGGCGATGCAAGATGCTACAGCGCAGATGGCGCTGCTACAGTTTATGAATGCAGGCAAGAATCGTACGGCGGTGCCATCGAGCGTGCACTGTGATCATCTAATTCAGGCCAATCAAGGTGCTGTGGCCGATCTATCTGTGGCGGAGGCTGATAACCGTGAGGTCTATCAGTTTTTAGAAACGGTTTCAGCTAAATATGGGATAGATTTCTGGAAGCCCGGTGCAGGTATTATCCATCAGGTGGTTCTGGAAAATTATGCCATTCCTGGTGCTTTAATTATTGGCACCGATTCGCACACCGTGAATGGTGGCGGCCTTGGGATGGTTGCTAT
>JAOTST010000220.1 GCA_029864785.1 Chromatiales bacterium
AGGGAACTAATGACTGCTCTCACCGGTGACCTCAACTGATCGATGCAACACGCTATCCTTGAATAAAAGAAGGAGTGTTGCAAAATGGCCCGTAGAGCACGTTTACATTACACAAAAGAATTAAAAGCCGAGATCTGGGATAAATATAAACGAGGTGATTCGTTATGGTCAATAGCTCGATCAATTGACAGGCATTCATCCTGTATCTACGGCATTTTATCCAGGACTGGTGGTACTCGTCCTTTAGAAAGGAAACGTTCAAGCTTAGCTCTAAGCCTTTCAGAACGAGAAGAAATATCCAGGGGGATCGCTAGTCAGTTATCCATTCGTACCATTGCAAGCCAATTGAGTCGTTCAGCTTCAACTATCTGTCGTGAGATTAATAGGAATGGTGGATTGAGAAGGTATCGAGCCAGTCAGGCTGATCAAGCCGCTTGGGATAGAGCTCATCGGCCTAAAACCTGTAAACTAGCTGCGAATCCTAAGTTGATTCCGATTATCGATAAAAAACTCAGGATACACTGGTCACCGGAACAAATTGCCGGTTGGTTGAAAATGACATATCCGCATGATGAGAGCTTTCAGGTGTCACACGAAACTATTTACCGCAGCCTGTTTATACAGGCTCGTGGCTTATTGAAAAAGGAATTGCAGCAGTTTTTGAGAAGCAAACGTACGATACGCCGCTCAAAACATTCATCACTAAAAAATGACGGGCTTGGGAAAATCACCAATACAGTATCGATCCGTGAAAGACCTGCATCAGTTGAAGATCGAGCAGTGCCTGGGCACTGGGAGGGCGACCTGATTATGGGCTCCAACAATAGCTACATAGCAACCTTGGTCGAACGACATACACGTTATGTCATGTTAGCCAAAGTTAAAACCAAACGGTCTGACGACGTCATTAATGCGCTCATAAAGCAATCGAAAAAATTGCCTGTTGAGCTATATAAATCACTTACTTGGGACAGAGGTTCAGAGATGGCAAACCATCAGCGCTTTACGCTGGCTACGGATATTCAAGTCTATTTCTGTGACCCACAAAGTCCCTGGCAACGTGGTTCCAATGAAAATACTAATCGGCTTTTACGACAATATTTTCCCAAAGGAACAGATTTATCGGTACACTCACAAGCAAAACTAAATGCAGTTGCTAGGCAGTTAAATGAGCGCCCTAGAAAAACACTAGGGTTTCATACACCTGTAGAGCGTTTTAATGAATGTGTTGCATCGACCGTTTGAAGTGGCACCCTATAGCAGACATACACCAAAATCAGAAATTACGTATATAACAAATGGAAATTGTTGCAATCATTATCGCAGGTATAGTCGGGTTAATAGCCCGTCTACTTAAAGTAAAGCCTTTAAATGCATGGCTTTTGGGTTGCGTAATTGTTCCAGTTTTTGTGCTTTTTGCTGAGTTCGTTTTGTCATATCAAGGCGGCGGTGCATCAATGTGGCCAATTGCTCTTGTTTTTGGTGGTGCATATGGTGCTGCATCAAGTGCAGGCGGCGTGTTTATTGCGGGGCTTATTGTTAAAGGCTCGAAGAATGCTACCTAACAAGCGAGTCAAGTTCGTTTACTATCGCTTACTGGGACGCTTCGCATAACATTCCTAATGTCCGCTTCTGGCTAACACAGGACATAAAACAACGTAGGAATGCGGTCTAGTCCGCTTCCATCCTAAAGCGGACATAAGTCCAAAGATAATTTACACATAGATCAGGGAAGAAAATGAACTCAATAAAATACAGCCATACCTTTTTATTAGTCTTAGTCCTTTCAATGCTATCTGGACTATCTATGGTATTTGATCCTTTTTCTGAAATGGCAAAAGACGATCATTTTGGATATGGAACATTTTGGGTTGTGCTTGAGGAGCCTTTAGCGGTTATAACGAGTTACTCATTATCTTCGTTGTTTGTTTTTATGTTTTTGAAGCAATGCATTAAAGATATTGATTATGACTCTGTATTTTTCATAGTTTTGAGTACATATCTTATTGAGTTTTTTGGGTATTCTATAGCCATGGCTATAGTCTATTTTGAATTAGTAATGATACGGGATGTGTTGCTCTTTATTCCATATGTTGTTGTATTAGCTCAAAGCTTATATGTCGTAAATAGATTATACCCTTCAGTATCAATTGATAGGAATTTTGCTCGAACGAGCACCCTGTTTGTATTGATTTTTATTTCTGGATTAATTCATTCACTAACGTATGAATATTGTGTTGGCATATATAAATAACTGAGAAAACCTAAAAGAATAATATATGGGTAAGCAACAGTTTCATTATCCCATTATGTCCGCTTATGGCTATCAGCGGACATTATATATATTTAATCAAATATTCAGTAATACAGCCCTGAGCATACAAGCCATACATTAGAGAGTTATAATATCGCCATTCAAAAATTGATGAGACCCTCTCAATATGTGCGGTATTTGTGGCGAACTGAGGTTCGATAGCCAGCAACCAACCCAGCAAGGCCTAGAAAAAATGATGGCTAAGCTGGAGCGACGTGGTCCCGATTTTGGTAACCACTATATTAACGGCAGCATGGGGTTGGGGCACCAACGTCTAGCCATTATTGATCTCTCTGAACGAGCTAATCAGCCGATGGTTGATGATGAACTCGGTCTTGCCCTCGTCTTTAATGGCACCATCTACAACTATCCTGAACTACGTGCTGAACTGATCGAGAAGGGTTATCACTTCTTCTCAGACGGTGATAGTGAAGTCATCATCAAGTCCTATGCCGAGTGGGGCAAAGAGTGCGTCAAACGCTTTAGTGGCATGTTCGCCTTTGTCATTTGGGATCAAAAGCAGAAACAGCTCTTCATGGCGCGTGATCGCATGGGGATTAAGCCCTTCTATTATTCGCACGATACCAACCGTTTTATCTTTGGCTCTAATTTACAGGCGGTACTTGCTGCTGGTGGTGTCGATACCGATATCGATCCGGTGGGGCTGCATCATCAGTTCACCCTGCATGCAGTAATCCCAGCACCGCATACAATTTTGAAAGGAGTGCGTAAGCTCAATCCTGCTCATACGATGACAATTTCGGAAAATGGGGAGTCTCAACTAGAACGTTACTGGACACTTACAGCTACGCGCCCTGAAGAGTCAAAAACTGAAGAGGAGTGGACTGAGTCGATTCATCAAGCACTTCAAAAATCGGTCAAGCGTCGCCTCGATATTGCCGATGTGCCGGTTGGAGTGCTGCTTTCTGGTGGACTCGACTCAAGCCTATTGGTTGGTCTTCTCGCGGAACAGGGGGTGAAAGATATTCGTACTTTTTCCATCGGTTTTGAGGATCAGCCGGAGGAGTCGGGTAGTGAGTTTGAGTTCTCCGATCAGGTGGTGGCGATGTATAACACTCGCCATCAGAAGATAGTCATCCCTAATGATCAGGTGCTTAAACGCTTGCCTGAGGCGATTGGACAGATGGCCGAGCCGATGGTGGGACAGGATGCGGTCGCTTTTTACCTGTTATCCGAACAGGTTGCCAAAGATGTAAAGGTGGTGCAGAGCGGGCAGGGGGCCGATGAGGTCTTTGCCGGTTACTTCTGGTATCCACAGATGGCGGCGGCAACAGGCACCGATGTGGAGCGTTTCGGTAACCACTATTTTGACCGTGACCATGCTGAGTTTCTGGAGACGGTCACCGAGAAGTAT
>JAOTST010000221.1 GCA_029864785.1 Chromatiales bacterium
CCTGGGTGCCCAAGTTAATTTTGGAGTAGAGGGAGCGAGAGGCAATCTACTTTTTGAAGTGGTTAAGGATTCGAAACGTTACACTACCAATCCCGTACAAACGGCCGCTCTGGAAAAAGATGACCTGTTTACTGCTGCGGCGCTCTCTTTTAGGATCTGGCCTAAGAGTTCGCTATTCTTCCGAGCAGAGCAGACAGGCATTAATTACGGCACTCGAAATGCCGATAATATGTTGAGCCGCTATTTTGCCGGAATCAAATGGGATGCAAGTGGCAAGACTAGTGGCAGTATCAAGATTGGTAGTGCGACCAAAAATTTTAGTGACGATAGTGTTCACCAAGATCATAGCGGTAGTAATTGGTCTGCTACTGTTCGATGGGTGCCGGTTGAGCGCTCCAGAATTACATTGACAACTGACAGAGGCTTTTATGACACAACGGGTGGCAGTGATGATGTGATTGATCGCAAACATCAATCCATCAAGTGGGATTATGCGTGGTCAAGTCGGGTTAAATCAGATATTAACTACAAATACGGTAGTGATGGATACAGCGGTCTAAGCGGCACTAACCGCAGTGATCGTATTAGTAGTTACTCAATGAATGTTAATTATCAGATGGGGCGGTACTGGACCGTCGGTATGGGATACTCTAATGATCGGAGAGACTCAAATATTAATAGCTATGATTACACTAAAAAAATTAGCATGATTCACGTGAATGCCTCGCTTTAATTTTATTTGTCTCGTATAGCGCTCGTTCCCTTTTGCGAGGGAAATAAACCTCTTTTAATTCTATAATTTCTATGCACTACGGCTTACGGTTTTATCACATTATTTTGAGATGGACGTTATATGGAATATTGGCCTCCATCTCACATTTTCATCTAGCATTTGCGGCAGATCCTGTGGAGCTAAAAAATAGCTACCAGTTAGGCACAGGCGATTTAATTTCAATCCAAGTTTACGGTGAAGATGACCTCGTATTGGAGGCGCGGTTGGGTGACTCAGGTTCGATTTCATACCCCTTTCTTGGCGATTTGCAGATTGCCGGATATACCGTGCGTGAGGTTGAGCAGATTATCATTCGTGGTTTAAAGGGTGGCTATCTAATTAATCCCTTGGTGAGTGTAACTATAAAAGAGTATCGTCAATTTTTTATCAACGGAGAGGTGAAGTCCCCAGGGGGCTTTCCATTTAATCCGGGTCTGACAATACGCAAGGCGATCTCACTTGCTGGAGGCTTTACCGATAGAGCTGCACGCGGGAGTATTTTCATTATCCATGATGGCGAGAGCCATACACAGCATGATGTGGATCTTAATGCGCCTATTCGACCGGGCGATATTATTACGATTGAAGAGAGTTTCTTTTAAAAATATATTTTATGGAAAATATGACGCAACAACAGACTATTGATGATGACGAAATTGATCTGCGCCAATTAATAGCTGTTTTACGGCGACGCGGTGGAGGAATTATCGGCTTTAGTCTACTTGCAACCCTGTTGACTGCCTTATTTGTATTCTCCATGGAGCCCGTCTATCGCGCCACAACAATGCTTCTTATCGAGGTGGGTAATGCCAAGGCTATCTCGATTGATGAAGTCTACAATACAGACAGCCAGCAGAGTGATTACTTTAAAACTCAATTTGAAATTTTGAAGTCACGTGAGCTTGCTAGAAGAGTTGTTCAAAAACTTAATATTACGCAATATCCTGAATATGGTCAGGGAGATGCTTCTGCGTCCATTACGGGCTGGCGATCATGGCTTCCGCAATATATTTTCGAAACAAAATCAGTAAAGAAGACCGATGAATTAACACTGACGGCTCAATTTATGGGGAACCTCAAAATTGAGCCGGTACGGAGGAGTCAATTAGTAAAGATTAGTTTTGAGTCACATAGCGCAATACTCGCCGCCAAAGCGGCTAATCAGTTGGCGCAGAGCTATATCAAGGGAGATTTGGAAGCACGTATTCGTATGACCAAAGATGCTTCGGAAATGCTTACAACACGGTTGATTGATCTTCGTAAAAATCTCGAACAATCAGAAAGAATGATGCAATCGTATCGTGATAAAAGTGATCTGATCGATGTTGAAGGGGTTCGTAGTATTGCGGTCAAACAACTTAATGAACTCTCTTCACGTTTGAGTGAGGAGAGAAAAACTTTTGCCATGACGAAAAATCTCTATTTGCAGGTTAATAAACTTAAGCAGGCTCCTCTTGAGCAATTAGAGACGATTCCGGCTGTTTTAAAACATCCTTTGGTTCAACGTTTTAAACAAAATGAGGCGCAGATTGAGGGGAATATTTCTGATCTAAGCAAACGCTACGGGCCCAAGCATCCAAAAATGAAGTCTGCTATGGCGGAGCTTGCCTCAGCAAAACAGAGTACCTTTAAACAGATTATGAGTGTTCTTGATGGAGTAGGTAAAGAGTATGAAATTTCTGCTGCCAATATGCGCTCGTTAGAGAGTGAGTTGAGTGGTCTAAAATTAGAAGTAAAAAATATTAATAGAAAAGAGCAGCAGCTTCGTATTTTGGAACGTGATGTCACCACTAATCGACGTATCTATGACATGTTTCTTAACCGTTTTAAAGAGACGAATGTTTCTGGTGATTTCCAATCAACCATTGCTCGTGTGATTGACCCGGCTATTGTTAGTGATATGCCATTTAAGCCGAAGAAAAAATTAATCATATTGTTAGCGTTAGCGTTAAGTGTGATGTTTGGTATGTTTATAGCATTCTTACTCGAATATTTGGATCAAACATTTAAAACCGCTGATGATGTTGAAAAAAATCTCGGTCTTCCTGTGCTGGGAATTATTCCCCATTCAGAACATGCGAATCCCGAAGAGGATAAGATACATCGAAGGGCTTCATTGGATTCACAATCTGTTTTTTCTGAAACGATTCGTTCGATACGTACGGGGATTATGCTCTCTGGAATCGACGATGAGATAAAGACGATTGTTATTACTTCCACGATTCCCGACGAGGGTAAGACCACGGTTGCTGCTAATTTGGCGATTACCTTTGGGCAAGTGGAAAAGGTGTTATTGATTGATGCCGACATGCGTCGTCCTAGCTTGGGAGAGAATTTTGAAATTCCAAAATCTACATCGGGACTTGCCGAATTGGTTGCTGGAACTGCAACGCCTAAGGAGTGTATTCAGCAATTGAGCGAAGACAATATCTGGTTGTTGCCTGCAGGAACGGTTCCCCCTAATCCGCTTGAGCTGCTATCTTCTAAACGATTTTCCGATGTGCTTAAAGCATTAGGGCAGAATTTTGATCGCATTATTATCGATAGTGCTCCCACGCAACCAGTAAGTGATTCAATGGTTCTTTCGAGACTTTCTGATGTGGTGGTTTATGTCGTAAAGGCGGATTCAACGAACTATAAATTGGCACAGCATGGTGTGAAGCGTATGCACAGCGTTAACGCACCGATTATTGGTGTCGTTTTAAATGCGCTCAATTTTAAGAAAGCGGCTAAGTATCATAGCTCGTATGACTATTATGGCTATGCTGATTACTCTCAGGAGAGTTAAATATTTCGTTAAGTCGATATGATGATTGATATGCATAGCCATCTCCTGCCGGGTATCGATGATGGTGCCAGCACTATGAGTCAAGCTATCGATATGGCTCGCTATGCTGCTGCCAATGGTATTAAAC
>JAOTST010000222.1 GCA_029864785.1 Chromatiales bacterium
TTAAGGGCTTCGACAAGTTTGGCGCTATTGGTGCCGGTGTAGTTCTGGGACATGGGATCTTTATTAGGTATCTAAATGATGAGCCGGAGATTTTACCATGGGTGGTCTGTGGAGGCATTTAATCGCTTTAGAAGAGGAGATGATTATAAGTTGAATGGAAAAGAGAGTTTTTGAGAGAGCCTGTTTCTCAATGGTTGAACAGATAAAAATGTAGGAAAAATCGGTCATATGACACATGAGTGTGCGATATAACTCAGAGCAGAAAAGTAGGGAAAATCCTAAAAAGCCATATGTTTCAACATGTTTCTAAATGTTTCTAGTTGGCATGTTTACTGCTCTATAGATTCAGCGATTGCTCATCGGTTTTAGGTTCCGGTTAGGTAATAGTCAATTAATTAAAATTTAAAATAACAAAGAGTTATAGAGTCCAATGAAGAAGAATCGTTCCATCTTATGTAAGTCCCTACTCAGCATTGCTATTGCTGGCGTGCTTTCACCTTTAAGTTTCACCAATCTGAATGCTGAAGAGCTTGGCGTGATTAGTGTTGAGTCTTCTACGATAGGCGATCGATTCGAAGATAAGCGCCTAGAGCCCTCTTCAGTCTCTTCGATTAGCGGTGATCAGGTCGACCGCGCCCATACTGAAAATATTCAGCAGATGTTGCAGTCAATACCGGGCATTACCACTGAGGTTCAGAGTGGTGATTCGGTAAAGATTCATATACGTGGCGTTGAGAATCAGGTCTACATGGGTGAGAAGCCCGGCGTGGCTGTGGTGATTGACGGTGTGCCCGTATTTGAGCGTACCGGGCGGGTTAATATCGATCTCGATAATATTGAATCGATTCGTGTCGTTAAAGGTGGAGCCTCTTATCTGTTTGGTGATGACGCACTTTCTGGGGCAGTCATCATTACAACTAAAAAAGGTGCTGGACAAGCGGGTTATAAAGTAGCCGCTGAGGGAGGTAGCTTTGGTTATCAAAAAGGGTTGGCTCGAGCAGGTTTTGCCAATGACAATGCCAGCGGCCATGTACAGGTCTCGCAACGGAAGACGGATGGATACTATGATGATTCATCATCCAAGGCCGATTATATTAACGGCAAGTTGCAGTACTACATTGATGATAGCAGTGATCTTCAATTTGGTTTTGAGTCAGCGGATAGATCAAAAAATAGTCATGGTGCAGTAAAGGGGGTGACCGCGGCGGCAACAGATCCCACAAGTATTGACTCTTCGTACGATGACTATGCAAACCATTTTAAGGTGAAGCTACAGAAGTTGTTCTTGACCTACAATCGTGACATGGCCTCGGGTACCAACCTGATGGTGAATACCTACAGCTTTAGTGATGACACCAATTTTATTACAAGTCCGATCGATACCATTAGCGATGGTTACAACTATGATAATGACTATGCCCAAGTTCAAAGGGGAGTAAAGGCTGAATATCGTGTCGAAGGTGAATCCTTTGCATGGATGGCGGCTACCGACCTACGAGCCAATACCTATGATAATCATGTGATTTTTGGTGATTGTACTGGTTTGTGGTCGGGAGCTGGTTGTGTTGTGGGCAATGACTACGGAAAAAATAAAACGGATGAGCAGGTTGTCGCTTTTTATGGTGAGGCAAAATTCCGTCCAGTATCTGACTGGCTAGTGACCCTCAATGGACGCACCGATACGATTGATCTGGGCTATACGGATTATCTGGATAGCAGTTTGAGTGCAGATAAGAATTTTAATGTTTTCTCTTCACGTCTGGGTGTCAATTACGCGGCCAGTGAGAAGATGGATTACTACAGTAATCTCTCGACGGGATTCCGCGCACCATCGGTAACGCAACTCTTTGTGGGTAGCAATTCACCAACACACAAAACAGCAGCCAATTCAAATCTAACGCCAGAAACTACGCTTAACATTGAATTTGGATTGCGTCGCAAAGCAACCATCATGGGGATTCCAGTCGAGATGGATGCGGCAATATTCCAGTTGAATAGGAAAGATCATATTCAGGCGAGCGCGGGTCAATACACCACTTCTGCGGACAGTCAATATGACAATATTGGTGATATGCAAAGTCGAGGTCTTGAGTTGACAATGTTGGGTCAGCCCAGCAAAAAGTGGAATTGGGATTTGGCATATACGTATTTAAATGCAGTTTATACCCGTTACGATGAATTTAATCTCCAGACGGCACCGATTGCTGGAGTCTGTCCTGCGGGGGCAACCGCTGTTGCTAACTCTTATCCTCCATATACAGTGACAAACTGTTTGACGCCCTACAACAATGCAGGAAATCAGGTTCCACGAACCCCTAATCAACACATAAATCTAGCGGTTAATATGATGCCGGCATTTGGATGGATGGTTACCGCAGAGATGGATGCCACCAGTAGCTATTATGCGGATGAAATTAACCAAATTAAGATTGGCGGACATCAGGTTGTCAACCTTCTGGTCAATAACGAACGCAAGATAGCGGGTTATAACTGGCGCTTTTTTGCACGCGTCGACAATCTTTTAAATGAATCGTTCTACAACACTGCGCGTGGTAGTGGCGATAGTAATGATGATGGTGTCTACGATGCAGAAGATATCTCACTGGTTGTTAATCCTGGGCGTAGTTACACAGCAGGATTGACAGTTAATTTCTAACACTTTGCTGTTTTGTAATAAATTACCAGGGAAGGTAATACTAAAAATAATAGAGGCAATTATGCGTATACCGTTTTCATTAATATTGGCCAGTTCGTTATTGATAGGGCTGCCATCTGTTCAGGCTGAAATGGTCTGGAGTAAAAAACCGAGCTCAGGAAAAATGGGTGGCATGCAACATGGCGGCATGTCGGGTCAGGCTACAAATAAAGGTAAAAAAAGTGGCGGGGCAATGAACCATCGTCGAGGTAAAACCTTTTATCTGAGCGATTCGGTTGGCGCATCAATCGTCATGCTTAAGCCAAATCTTGAAGAGAAGGAGATCACGCTTAAAGGTAAAAATGGAAAATTAAATGTTCCTAGTACTGGTGTAGATAATTATCACGCACTTGTCGCAACACGAGTAGAAGATCAGTTGCATGAATCGGCAATACGTTATGTCTATATGCGTGGAAAACCATCCAAGGTTAGCCCGACTAAGCTAGTTGAGTCAGATAAATTTCCACTGGAGATTATTCCTGAACCATATGTTCGGGGGCATCGACGATACCTGAGTAATGACTCAATAAAACTTCGCGTTGATTTTAAGGGTGAGCCTTTGGCGAATGCATGGGTTGGTCTTTCAACAAGCAATGGCAGTAAGCTGGAAGCAAATACTGATTCGGAAGGTCGGGTCAGTTTTATATTTCCTGATGACTTTAAAAACGTGAGGCCTGGTAGAAGTAAAAATCCTGCGGGGGAATTTATCTTACGTACGGGCATATCTACAGAGGGCATGCTCTATCGCACAAATCTAGCAGCACCCTATTCGACAGACCCGTCCCATTGGGAGTCAATGAATGCGGGGCTGTTTTTGATGATAGGCGGAATTATTACAGGACTGCTAATTATGCGTCGTGAAAAACCTAAAAAAATAGTAAAAAAGAGAAAGGCTGCATAATCATGAATTTATCGATCATACGTAAGTTAGTACAGCTCGCTTCATTTCTGTTTCTGGTCTATGGAGCCAGTATCGTGGGTTATTATT
>JAOTST010000223.1 GCA_029864785.1 Chromatiales bacterium
CACCTTGCGGTCACGAGTTGGCTGCCACACATCGATCACCGCATCACAGATCTCAACGGCGTAATCCATTTCGGTATTGGTGAAACTCTCCGGTGAATATTCGTAGTACCAATCACTCTCTGGGTAGTTTTTAGCTTCGGCAGCAATCCATTCCGCTCCCTTCACGGCCAGAGCAGTCGTCCCTTCACGGTCAAGGCCAAAGACATGCTCTCGCTGCACCTTAGAGGTGGAATTATAGAGATGAACGATGGCACGCTTCACGCCCTTAAGGGCCTCAAAGGTGCGCTTGATGAGCGGCTCACGTGCCTGAACCAACACCTGTACCGTCACATCATCAGGGATCTGAGCATTCTCAATTAGCCAACGCACAAAGTCGTAATCGGGTTGACTGGCCGCTGGAAAACCGACCTCAATCTGCTTGAAACCGATCTTCACCAGCAGAGCCCACATTTGGCGCTTTTGAGCCACATTCATCGGTTCCAGTAGCGCCTGATTACCGTCACGCAGATCGACACTGGCCCAGATAGGAGCCTGAGTGATGGTCCGGTTTGGCCAGCGGCGATTGGGCGTCGAAATTGTCTGTGCTGGACGGTATTTGTGGTGGTTAAAGTGGCTCACTTTCATCTCCAAATCTTTATCTATACATCATCAACATTTAATTAAATTTCTTCGATTGGCCCCTCTGGTATCGGGGAAAATCTAGCCCATCTTTGTAAGATGGCTTGTTGCTTCTTGCCGTGGGTAACGACAGGTAAAGATTAGAGCAGGTTGAGAGAAATTATCTTGCTTTGTTTGCTGTAAATTAAGATCAAATCCACCACTTATTGCTTTTTATGCTATTTTTGAGCAATATTATAAACACACAGTAAGCTAAGGGTGCATCTCAATGAAACTTGACCGATATGATCGCAAGATCCTGCAACAGCTTCAGCGCGAGGGTCGGATCACCAACCAGGAGCTTGCCGAACGGGTAGGGCTCTCTCCCGCCCCCTGTCTGCGGCGGGTCAGGTCACTAGAGGAGCAAGGGATAATCAATGGCTATCAGGCGATACTCGATGCCAAAAAGCTCGGGCTCAGTCTGATGGCACTGCTACAGATATCGATGGACCGCCACACACCCGAGCGCTTTGAAAACTTCGATGCAAAAATCAGGGAGCTCCCCGAGGTGCTGGAGTGCCTATTGATCACCGGTCACGATGCCGATTACATGCTCAAGGTAATCGTTAAAGATATGGAGAGTTATCAGGAGCTGTTGCTCAACAAGATCACCCGTATCAAAGGGGTGAGTGGCGTCCACTCCAGCTTTGTAATGCGGCAGGTTGTTAGTACAACCAATGTTCCTGTTGAAATATCCTAGCGGCTTCTTATTCAACGAGACGTTCAATAAAATTAACGAACCCTGACCCCGGTTTTCCCCAACCATTTTATCGATTCATCATAAAACGAATAGGCTTTCCTCAGCTAGAGTGATTAAATTGGGTGACTGTAACTGCGCTCAACCTGAGCCACCTCAACACAGTACGAGCTGTACCATCTCGATTGACCTAGAGCCTGTGCCTTTTGGTGCTCCGCATCCGCTTTCCATGCCACAATCTGCGCCTCGCTCTCCCAGTAGGAGATCGAGATCTCCTGCTCCCCTTCCGTCACTGAGCTAAAATCGATGCAGCTATATTTTGTTGTGGCCAACTCTCGCATTCGTGCAGCCATCGTAAAATAGTCTTCACCAAGATTAACAGGATCTTTTAATTGTGCTCTAAAAATAACGATATACATAGATTTCTACTTTGTCAGCTCCCGGTAGCGAAAACAGCCCACCTCATGATCATTCACCATCCCAACCGCCTGCATAAATGCATAACAGATAGTCGGCCCCACAAACTTAAAACCGCGTTGTTTCAGCGCTCTGCTCAATGCCTGTGACTCCGCAGTCTCAGCAGGAATATCCTTCATAGATTTTCGACGATTAATCATTGGTTGGCCTCCAACAACGTTCCAGATAAATTTAGAGAAAGAACCATACTCTTTCTGAACTTTTAGAAAAGCCTTCGCATTAACAATAGATGCCTCAACCTTCAAGCGATTACGGACAATACCGGCATCACCCATCAACCGTTCGATTGACCGACAGTTAAAGCGCGCCACCTTTTCAGGATCAAAGTCGTAGTAAGCCTTTCGGTAATTTTCTCTTTTTTTAAGGATCGTGTTCCAGCTCAATCCTGCTTGAGCCCCTTCAAGAATCAACATCTCAAACAGATGTTGGTCATCGGTTGAAGGTACGCCCCACTCACTATCGTGATACTCAGAATCCAGCTCGGAGCCTTGAGCCCATTCACAACGATGTATTAAATTATTTTTTGGCATTTTGTATATGGCTTGTATTAATAACTCACCAAGAATTAAGAATGATTATTCATAGAGTTTAAGGGAATTAATATCAACACAAGTTCTAACCCCTGTTGCATTGCAATGCCTGCCCCTAATCGCTTTCAAACAACCGTTCACGCTTCCAATCGTTAATCAAATAATGGAGCAGATCAATGACTCCCTTGCCTCATTCATTTGAGAGAATAGTGTTGATGCAATGAGTAGAAAAATACCCTGTCACTGTAAATTCATAAGGCCTATTCACTTCTCCTTTTTACAGCCATTATTGCTTGGTGTTTTTAGCATTCCGATTTACCATCATCCTGATGGTTTAATCCATCGTAGTAGCATCTCGTGTAACGCCTCCAGATTAATCGGTTTGGTAAGCTTATCGTTCATTCCCGCAGCAAGACATTTTTCTCGCACCTCTACCATGGCATGACCCGTAAGACCGATGACAGGCAGTTTATCGTAGATTTTTTTGGCGCGAATATTCTGAGTTGCCTCATAACCATCCATCACTGGCATCTGTAGATCCATTAAAACCAGATCAAAACGGTCTGGCTCCAATAGTTTTAGAGCATCCGCTCCATTGTCTGCAATCTCTACTTCTAGGCCAATCAATCCCAGCAAATCTTTGATGAGCATCTGGTTCAAATCAAGGTCTTCCACCACCAGTATTCGTGCACCGCGAATGGTTTCCAGTCTATCTTCCATAGTAGCCGAGTCATTATGCGATTCAGCCTGAACTTGTTCTGGTTCAATATGAATCGTGGGCAGCTCCAAAATGAAGCTAAAGCAACTCCCCTCGCCCGGGGCACTTTTCACCTGTAATTCGCCACCCATCATCGCAACAAGTTCACTACTAATAGTCAGTCCCAGACCAGTACCCCCATGCTTGCGAGTGGAGGAATTATCAGCCTGTTCAAATGCATTAAATAATCGACTTTGATGTTCAGAAGATATGCCAACCCCTGTGTCTTTGACACTGAATTTTGCATTGACACAATCCTCTATCGCCTGCAATTCAATACTAACCACCACCTCACCACGCTCGGTAAACTTTATTGCATTGTTAATCAGATTAATCAGCACTTGGCCGATGCGAACATGGTCTCCCATGAACTGCTCAGAAAGCTGAGATGGCGTATCGAAAATCAGCTTGAGTCCCTTCTCCTTTGCCTGATGGGCGGTTATATTGCTCGTAGTGATAAGCAGTTCTTCTAAGGAGAATGGACTATTATCCAAATCCAATTTGCCGGCTTCGATCTTCGATACATCGAGGATGTCATTAATAATAACAAGTAAATCATCA
>JAOTST010000224.1 GCA_029864785.1 Chromatiales bacterium
AATAGTCTCTACTCACTCATGAGCATAATGGTCTGCTGCTCTAACTTATCCATCTCATCTGCGGCGGCGCGCTCTTTTTCAGCCTCTAACGCCTGCTTCTCTTTGGCCAAACGCGCCTTCTCTTTGTGTAGTTGAGCCATCTCTTGATTGAGTTTTTGTCGTTCTTCATTGAGGCGCTGTTGCTCGACATGTTTTTGTGAATTGGCAGACTGCTCTTTTTGACGCTGTGCCCTAAATTGAGCCTCTTTTGCTGCTTTTTTTGATCGATTGAGCGCCTCTTGCTCTTTTCGGAATCTTTTTTTGTCTGCTTCGAGTTTGGCTTTTTCTCTATTTAAGGCTTCCTGTTCGGAATTTTTCTGAGGGGCATCAAAGTCGCCAGAATCGATCATAATTTCAACTTCAGAGATTCTGGGTGTGGCTTTTTTGTACCCCTTAGCGGCGGCCTGTTTATATAAAGCGAGTGCTTTTTTAAGGTCTCGTGATGTGCCATATCCGTTTTGATACATTACGGCCAATTTGTAGAGCGCGGAGGCGTAGCCAGCCTGAGCCATGGTCTTTTGCCATTTAAAAACTTCTTGAGGGCTGCGTTTGGCGAGTGCTGTCGTACTGAAACTAAAACTGAAGATAACGATGCAGGATAGCAAGGTTGTGTGAAGTAGACGTTTACCGATACAGATAGATCCGATCATAATTTTTCCCCAAAATTTCTATTCGTGCTTTATATTTTTTTAAATGCACTTGATTAGGCTAACCGATGTAGTGCCAAAATGAAATAGTGGGGTATTTCCTACTTATTGTGTCGGTTTAATCTATCTGGATTGGGTCAATTGACCAGCACTATCAATGGCATGAAGAAGGCTACTTAGGTCACATTGACCTTTCCCAGCTAGATCCAGAGCGGTACCGTGATCAACTGAGCTTCTTACAAAGGGGAGCCCAAGGGTGAGATTGACGGCTCGACCAAACCCAAGGTGTTTGAGAACGGGTAGTCCTTGATCGTGATACATCGCAAGAATGGCATCGCTTTTATCCATCTGTCTTTTGGTGAAGGCGGTATCTGCGGGAATTGGCCCAAGAATGTTCATCCCTTTTGCTCGGCACTCTGCAATGGCGGGCTGGATGATGGTGATCTCTTCGATTCCGAGGTGGCCATCTTCACCGGCATGAGGGTTGAGGCCGCAGATGGTGATGGTCGGTTGTTTGATGCCATACTGATATTTCAGGCTATGGTGGAGGATATCGACAACTTCGATCACTAGCTCTTTTGATATCGTATCGGCAATCTCTCGCAGAGGGAGATGAGTTGTGACCAGTGCGACACGTAGTTCAGATGCTGTTGCGGACTTCAGTGGAGTGGTGAGCATCATGACGACGCGACTCGTATTCGTCAGTTCAGCGAGAAACTCGGTGTGTCCGCTAAAGGGGATGCCGGACTGATTAATGATGCCTTTGTGTATAGGTCCAGTAACAAGGGCGCTATAGCGGCCCTCTTGCGTCTCTGTGGCGGCGGTTCTAATGGTGTTGAGCACATAGGATGCATTTTCTGGATTAAGGCTTCCGGGAACGGCTTTAGTGACGAGCGCAATCGGTGAAACTCGCAAGGATCCGGGACTAAATGGCGCGGTCGAATCGGCTTCCAATAGGGTCAGTGGTAGACCTAATAGTTTCGCGCGTTGTTGCAGAAGTTGAGGGTCGCAAAAGGCAACAAGCTGACTGCTTTCTGGGCGCTGGGCGATCATCACTGCCAGGTCTGGCCCGATACCTGCCGGTTCTCCGGGTGTAAATGCAAACATTATGGGTACTCGGTTAGAGGCGGATATCTACAAATGCTTCATCACGCAAACGACGCAACCATATTTGATAGTCTTCATCGATTTTGCGCTGGGTAAGTGCTTTATAAGCCTTGTTGTATCGAACATCTTTACTGTTATCGTAGTTGCGTCGCCCTTGCAACTGGACAATGTGCCAGCCAAATTCACTCTGAAATGGTTTGCTGATCTCATTGATTTCTAGTGATGCAAGCATCTCTTTAAAACTCGATACATAGTTTGCTGGATCCATCCATCCCAGCTCACCACCTTTGGCGGCAGAACCGCTATCATCTGAGTTTGCCCGTGCTAGGGTTGAAAAATCTTCTCCCTGTTTGATGCGTTCAAGCAGGGCGCTGATGCGCTCTTTTAGCTGGTGATCACTCTGACCACTTTTATTGCTTAATAAAATATGACGCGCCTTAACCTGATGAACGATCTGCTTATCACCACGGACATCGGCCAACTTCAGAATATGAAAGCCGCTGCTGCTACGAAGAATTGGCGAGAGGTCGTTGGCTGACATCTTCATCACCTCGTCGCTGAAGAGCGTTGGAAGATACCCCACTTTACGCCAGCCTAGATCTCCGCCCTTTAGTGCCTGCTGTCCGTCTGAGAAGGCGACAGCCATCTCTCTAAAGTCGGAGCCACTGTTAAGCTGTTTTAAGATGGATTCGGCCTTTTGCCGTTTCTCCTGAGTGATTTTGGGTGATGCCGCTTCCGGTAGAGCGATAAGAATATGTAACAGGTGATACTCATTATTTTTATCGAGTGAAGCGCTCGATTTCAGGTAGTTCTCCACCTCGCTTGAGGGAATACTGACCCGATTATCAACCTGTTTAACCTTAATGCGATTGATCAGAACTTCTTGGCGGATCTGTTCACGAAATTTTTCATAATCGGTACCTTGATTGATAAGAGTTTGCCGAAACTGTGTGAGAGTCAGTTTATTGTCTTGGGCAAGCTTGGCAACAATCTGGTTAAGTTCCTCTTCAGAAAGAGTAATGCCGCTCTCTTTAGCAATCTCCAGCTGGATTTTTTCGGCAATCATTCGCTCTAAGATCTGCCGCTGTAATTGATTGTGTGATGGCACTGAAGTGCCACTCTCTTTGAGCTGTTGAATGATCTGTTGGGTCCGCAGGTTTAACTCACTCAGAGAAATGACATCGTCATTAACAACGGCGGCGATACGATCAAGCTCTTCGGTTGCGGCATGAGCAAGTGGCATGGAGATCATTAATAGCAGCAGAGATGAGAGGATTATTTGGCGCATAAAATTTGGAATGGTTGGGTTTAGAGAGTTAATGGCTAATGATACCATTTCCCAGTAGGGTTTCGATATTTTGTCCCATTTTACCTAGCCCCTTGAACTCGATATTGAAGAGGTAACTGCGCTCCAGTTTTAGTGTGTCGCTCTTCCACTCATCGCGGGCAATAAGGCGACCTGTCCAACAGCAGCTCTCATATTCAAAACCGAGAATGGCATCAAGTGTCTGCTGCTGTTTTATGTCGTGCAATTGTCTACCAATAAGGTGCCAGCGATGGTTCAGTCGAAGATTGGCGATGAGGTCGCTCTGTAACAGATTGGTTGCAATATTCTCACGATAGGTGAGCGTGGCACGGCCATATTTTTTGCTGTTGTAGTTGACGGTGGTGTTATGTAATAGACTCTCACCGGTCGGTTTAAACTGTCGTGTATGTGTCAGTTGCCACGCATTGAAGGGTTTGAATGCAAGCTCTGCAATCAGGTTTTCGTAGTCGCTACCCTTCCATGGCACTCCCAATGTCACTTGGGGCTCGATGAATGTCACTATCTTTCCCGCACTAAGACGCAGACGTTCGATCCCCGAATCACGCTCAATAAA
>JAOTST010000012.1 GCA_029864785.1 Chromatiales bacterium
ATAAAGCTCACAGGAACCCCAATAAAGACCCAAAAGGCGACCGATGGACGCAGAAACAGCGTCAATAGCAGCAGCACCAGAATACCGCCCTGAATCGCATTATTAGTCAGCGTCTGTAGTCGCTTTTTGACGATATTGGAGCGGTCACGCCAATAGGTCAACTCTACCCCTTCGGGCATATCCTGCTGATGCTCTGCCACGTAGGCCTTCACACTATCGGCTACATCAATCGCGCTCTGGTCAGCAACCCGATAGACATCGACGAAAGCGGCCATCTTGCCGTTAAAGCGACTACGTAGTGGCGCCTCTTCAAAACCATCATTGACCTGAGCCAGCTCGCGGAGTTTAACCACACTACCATCGGGTTTGGTGAGGATCGTAATATTCTCGAACTGATCACGCTGGTAGGCCTGCCCCTTGGAACGCACCAGAATCTCGCCCCCTTCGGTCTTAATATTACCCGCCGAGATGTCTTTGGAGCTGTTGGCAATTTTCTTGGCCACCTCACCCAAGGTCAGTCCATATTGGCGCAAACGCTGCTGGGATATCTCAATAGCGATCTCAAACGGGCGCACCGAGTCGAGTTCTACCTGAGTGATTCCGGGGATGCGTTGCAGATCATCTTTCACACGTTCGGCCAGATGACGAATCTCCTTCTCAGAGTAGTCACCCGCAACGACGGTGGTAATCACCTCGCGCCGATGGAAAATAGGCAAGCTCACCACCGGGCGCTCCGCATCAACAGGGAAGTTATTGATCGCATCGACACGTCCCTTGATATCGGCCAGCATATCTCTGGCATCATAGGCTGGATCAAGCTCTAATCCGATGGAGGCCAGCCCCTCTGCCGAACGACTGGTGATCTCCGTTATTCCCACAAGATCCTGTACCGCTTCTTCCACCAAAATGGATATCCCCTGCTCCACATCCTCTGGTGTGGCTCCTCTCAGCGGAACGGTAACGGTGATCTGCTGACGCTCAATGGTCGGAAAGACCTCAAGCGGGATACGTTGCGAAAGTGAGAGCAATCCCGCAATCAAAATAGTGATCATCAACAGGTTGGCAGAGACGTGATTCCGGGCAAACCATGCAATCATCGTCAGTATCTACCTTACGCTTCTTTTATCGGCTTTATTCTCTTGCTCAGCACCCACGATCTTCACGCGGGTACCACTGCTCACCTGTCCTAGTGGCGTTATCACCAGCTCATCGCCACCCTGGACACCTTCACTGATGAGCGCTTCATGGGCGTTCTGCCATGCCACTTTGATCTCGGTGCGCTGCAATAGCCCATCCTTCAGCAGATAGATGTAGCTCCCCTGGTAGATCGCCGAGTTGGGAATAATCATTGCCTGTTCAACCGTGCGACCTTCGATTTGAGCTGTCACAAATTGACCGATCTTCAAGGGTCTGCGATCTGCGTTTGTATCACCAAAGGGATCATCAATCTGGGCTGTTATGTAAAGCTGCTGAGTCTTCTCATCAATCGCACCGGCAGTTCTAACCACCGTGGCGCTCCACCGCTGACTATCGGCTCCCAGTGAATTGATGATGGTCGCTTTGGGGCGTTTGGTTGAAAGATTACTCTCAGGCAGTTCTATAAACGGCAGCTCGCTATTTTTCAGAGGAAGGGCAATCTCCAGCCGATCAACGGCGTAGATCTCCGCCAATTTTGTCGCTGAAGAGACCACACCACCAATATCGACACTCTTCACCAGAACCCGACCACGATAGGGAGCCTTAATTTGAGTACGTTCAACCGCCAACCGCGACTGCTTGAGCTTGGCTCTGGCCGAATCTATTTTAAGTTTGGCCGCCTCTAGTTGTGGCTTACGTAACGCAAAGTCTGAAGCCTTACCCTTCCTACCGAGATTACGCCAATCTTTCTGCGCTTGATCTGCAAGTGCTTGCTGCTCTTCATAGCCAACCCGCATCTCTGCCAATTCGGCTTCGGCAATCTCTACCTGAACCTTGTAGTCGCGTGGGTCGATGGTAAGCAGCACATCGCCCGCCTCAAAAAATCCCCCTTCATTAAAGTTGGGATTGACGTCGATAATCTGTCCGGAGACCTGAGAGGAGAGTTGGCCTCGCGTGCGAGGTGATATTTTGCCAAAAGAGTCGAGAACAACCTGATATCGCTGAGGCTGAAGCGTCATGCTCTCTACCGATATGGTTGGAGCGGGGGTCGCTGCCTTCTTTTTGGCCTCTGGTTTAAAGTGGCTGACCAGCTGTATTACGACCACAGTCAGAACGATAACGATCAGAGGAGAGTATTTTCGAATATTCATCAAACGGATTAATTAACGCGCAGCGCACTCATGACTAATTATAGAAGTGCCTATTATAGTGCGATTATTACGAGATCCGATACTCCGAAATAACCCCTCGCAACTCTTGAGAGATCGATGACAACTCTTCACCTGATTGCATCACCGATGAAGTATTAGATACTGCGCTATCACTCACTTCGGTAATTCTATTCATATTTTGGTGAATTCGGGAAATCGCTTCCCCCTGCTGTTCACTCTCAGCAGAGATCATCTGATTAAGGTTACTAATATTCTGTACTGCCGATGCAATTATTTGCAGAGAGGAACCCGCCTCCGTTGCCGACTCGACCCCCTGCTTTAATTGAGCATGACTTCGCTCCATTGTGGCGACTGCAGCCCTGCTCTTGTCCTGTAAGCGTTCAATCATCGTTTGAATATCCTGCGTCGACTGATTCGTTCTGCTCGCAAGAGTCCTTACCTCATCAGCAACCACTGCGAAACCACGTCCATGCTCACCCGCTCGTGCTGCCTCAATAGCGGCATTGAGGGCTAAGAGGTTAGTCTGTTCTGATATTCCTCTAATCACATCAAGCACACTACCAATTGATAGTGTTTCCGACTCAAGCTGATTGATTACCGTCATCGTTTCATCAACTCCTTTAGAGAGCTGATCCAGCTGACTAATTGTTCCCTGCACAATGCTGGCTCCACTTTGAGCACTATTATTGGCATTTTGGGCCACCTCAGCGGCCTCTCGCGTATTTGAAGCGACCTGTTGAATGGAGTGATCAACATCAACAACAGCCGATAGCGCAATATTGGAATCACTCTGCTGTTGAAGTGTGTTGGCGCTGGTCTCTTCAGTCACCTTAATCAGGTGGCTCGATGATGTCATCAAGCGATCAGAAGCACTACTCACATCCATACACATCGTTCTTAATGTGGCAGCCATGCGATTAAAGCTTTTTATAATCTCTCCGACCAAATCGTGACTCTCCATTGAGCAATCATGCCTGAGATCTTTATTACTAATTGCATTTGCAACCTCAGAGACCCGATTGAGACGTTTGAGTAGAATAATATTGACCAACCAGAAGTTAGCCATACCGATCGTCATGCCTGCAACCAGACAACCAACGACAAACCAGACAAACATTCCCTCTTTCCAATCAACAAAAAACTGCGCGTAAACGGGAAAGATCATGCCCATGGACAGACCAAAACCCAAAAATGCAAAACGTAAATTTCGTAATATACTTGGCTTCATTTTGAACATTATTTATCTCCAATAACGAGCAGATCTATTTTTAGATCCCAATAGTACACTAAGATTATTCTTACAACAGTTGATTAAAGGCTATCTTTTTATATGCAGTGAGAGAAATCCCTCAGAGAGGGTTCCAGAGATTACACTACCACATCACATAACCAGTAGATGGCTGTCCTTAACGCACCGAGCATATGGACAAATTTCCGCCCGGTAATAAGCTGGAAAAAGGAGAGAAACTAGTTTAGGATGCGCCCCTGCTTCGAGTCACAATCTACCGACTCAATTCAGATGATTCAACCATGCCGGGGTGGCGAAATTGGTAGACGCAGGGGATTCAAAATCCCCCGGGAGCAATCCCTTGACGGTTCGAGTCCGTCCCTCGGTACCATCTTCAGGCCATATTCTTGGCCTAATAAAAAGTCCTATAATCAGTTAGTTAGAACTTGAATCGGGACATTAAATCTTCAAGTTGATTTGAAAGCTCCACCAACTTATCACTCATTTCCAGCGAGCGGCTGGCGCCATCTGCCGTATCAGACGATATCTCGTGAATATGGGTGATACTGCGATTAACCTCATCAACCACCTCACTCTGCTGTTCAGACGCCGTC
This sequence comes from Chromatiales bacterium, assembly GCA_029864785.1. GTDB lineage: Bacteria > Pseudomonadota > Gammaproteobacteria > Thiohalomonadales > Thiohalomonadaceae > JAOTST01. Next base: position 4,152 of record JAOTST010000012.1, read on the forward strand.
GCCATCTGCTGGTTCATACCCATAATGGTGCTCACATCACCCGAGATCATCGCCAGTGATTCAGCCGCACCTTCAACCTTCTCTTCACTCGTAACAACACCCTTTTGTGAGCGTTCCATCATACTTACAACATTGCGTGCATCACTCTGTAACTTCTCGATCATTGTGCGAATATCTTCTGCTGATTGGTTAGATCGCGAAGCCAGAGTTCTTACCTCATCGGCCACCACAGCAAAACCACGACCTTGCTCACCAGCTCGAGCCGCCTCAATAGCCGCATTAAGTGCTAATAGATTAGTCTGCTCGGCAATACCTTGAATGGCACTCAGGACAACCCCAATCGCTTCGATCTCTTTATCGAGATCTTTGACTCCGTTTGATGCGTTGGAGATATCTCCCATCATCACGCTAATAGAGCCCAGTGCCTCCGTAGAGACCAGCGCACCATTTTTTGACTCTGCATCCGCACCTTCAGAGGCTTTTGCCGTCTCTTGGGCATTATTAGCCATATCCTGAACCGTATGACTCATCTCAGTGATTGCAGCGGCAATCGACTCAATGTCGCTCTGTTGTTGCTGTACACCTCGTGATGTGTCACTAGAGATCTCCTCAGCGGTTTTCGCAACCGTCACGATTTCAGTGGCTGAATGCTGAACCTGCTGGAAGGCAGATCCAACTCGATCAATCATGCTATTAAATGCCATCGACAACTTGCCAATGCAGTCATATTCATTCTCAACAACCAATCTTTGGCTGAAATCACTATTTTGCTCAATTTCATGAATCACCTCTTGAACACGCTTAATTCTTTTAGTCACCATTTCTCGGAACAGATAACTAATAACCACGAAACCAAAAAAGTAGATAAGCATCTGAAATCCTGCAGAGACCCACAAATTATTTGATACTTTTTTATCCATATCACCCAGAGAATAGCTCACACGAACGGCTCCCAATATCGTATCTTCAGGAACCTGATGACAGAGTAGACAGTTGGTTCCGCGATACTCTTTTTTTGCCCGAATAGGATTAATAACCGTCAGAACCCGTTCACCATCAACCTTTCGGATCTCCAGAATCGACTCACCTTTCATCGCCCGCCTATCCAGATCATCCTGTGGCTTTTCATGTTCCAGACCCGCACCATAGATCGAACTGACATCATCGCCCCGAATAATACGCGCCTCTTTGACGCCCTCACGATCTTCCATCTTTGACTTAATCAATTCACGATTAGCCATCGCCCCTGAGAGCATTAAGACATTAATACCATCAAAATAGGTATCTGCCGCATCTTTGGTCTGGCTTTCAACCAGATGAAGAACCAGTTCTTCCTCACTTGAGGATGAGTACTTTAACGTCACGACAAAGAGGATAAGGAAGATAATCGACAACGCGAGAGTGATTTTGGTCTGGATAGAGAGTTGAATGCTATTTTTCATAAAATATATTCTTACGATTGAGTGAGGCAAATGTTTGGAGTCCATGAAGGGCTGATTGGTGCAGATGGTCTATTCATCTATATCTTTAGACACCTTCATTCAACAACCATCCTAGGTAAAAGAGATCCTTATTTCAACCTAAATATTTACGTTATCTTTACGGGTACCTCGTAATAATCTCTTCCGTACAATCCTGTAGAATTAATTCGTCATTCCCTAGTAAAATAGGGCATCCAAAAACCAACTGACTGATAGCAAGACTATGGCTCAATACATCTATACCATGAACCGTGTCGGCAAAATCGTGCCGCCAAAGAGAGAGATCCTCAAAGATATATCTCTCTCCTTCTTTCCCGGTGCCAAAATTGGCGTACTCGGACTCAACGGTTCGGGAAAATCAACCCTGCTGCGAATTATGGCGGGAATTGATACAGATATAGAGGGTGAGGCACGTCCTCAAAATGGGATTAAGGTCGGTTATCTGCCGCAGGAGCCACAACTTGATCCGGATAAGGATGTTCGTGGCAATATTGAAGAGGCGCTAAACGATATACAGGATGCTCAGGCCGAACTGGATAAGGTCTATGCCGCCTATGCTGAGCCCGATGCCGACTTTGATGCCCTCGCCGCACAACAGGCGAAGCTGGAGAATATTCTTCAAGCATCGGATGGTCACAATATTGAACGTACTATGGAGATCGCCTCCGATGCGCTACGCCTCCCCCCATGGGATGCCGATGTCACCAAACTGTCCGGTGGTGAACGCCGCCGAGTCGCACTCTGCAAACTTCTGCTATCCAGCCCCGATATGCTGCTGCTCGATGAGCCGACTAACCACCTCGATGCCGAGTCGGTCGCCTGGTTGGAGCGTTTCCTACACGACTTCACGGGGACTGTTGTAGCAATTACCCATGATCGCTACTTCCTCGACAACGTAGCCGGCTGGATCCTTGAACTCGATCGCGGTCACGGTATTCCATGGGAGGGCAACTACTCCTCATGGCTAGAGCAGAAAGAGAACCGTCTGGAGAGCGAGGCCAAGCAGGAGCACTCTCGTATTAAGGCGATGAAACAGGAGCTTGAGTGGGTGCGCAGCAATCCTAAAGGTCGCCACGCCAAATCAAAGGCGCGGATGGCTCGCTTTGCCGAGCTGCAGTCGGGTGAATATCAGAAGCGTAATGAGACGAACGAACTCTACATTCCACCCGGACCTCGTCTAGGTGATATGGTCATTGAAGCGACGGGGATCACCAAAGGATTTGGTGACCGTCTGCTGGTCGATGACTTGAGCTTTAACCTTCCTCCCGGTGGAATCGTCGGGATTATCGGCCCCAACGGTGCAGGTAAAACAACCCTGTTCCGTATGTTGGTCGGAGAGGAGACTCCAGACTCCGGTGAACTCAAACTTGGTGAGACAGTCAAACTCGCCTATGTTGATCAGAGTCGTGATGACCTTGATGGTAATAAAACCGTGTGGGAAGAGATCTCTGAAGGTCTCGATAATCTCACCATTGGTGGCTACGAGATAAACTCCAGAGCCTATCTGAGTCGTTTTAACTTTAAGGGAAGCGATCAGCAAAAACGTGTAGGCGACCTTTCGGGTGGTGAACGCAACCGTCTGCATCTCGCCAAGCTATTAAAGAGTGGAGGTAATCTGCTACTGCTTGATGAACCGACCAATGACCTTGATGTAGAGACACTACGTGCACTGGAAGAGGCGTTACTTGAGTTTCCCGGCTGTGCCGTGGTTATCTCGCATGATCGCTGGTTCCTTGATCGTATCGCGACCCATATTCTAGCGTTTGAAGGCGATTCAACCGTAAACTGGTTTGAGGGGAACTACGCCGACTATGAAGAAGATCGCAAACGACGTTTAGGAGATGCGGCAGATCAGCCGCACCGCATCAAATACAAGCCGCTAACTAAATAGCAGCCAATTTTGCATGTTATTGATCAGTTAGAGGTTAATCCTCTAACTGATCGACCTCTTCATCAATCGACTCATGTTGACCGGGGTGGAGTACCGCCTCGGTATCACCAAGGTCATCAGCACCCAGATCTTCTAAGGCACCTCGTACATCCTCAGGTTCGGCGCTCGCTTTCACCTCAAGATCTTGCCACATTTCAGCATCAATCTCATCAACGGCACCATCGAAGAACTGCACCTCTATCAGACCAGTGTCTTCATCATTTGCCACCACCTCAAAATATCGATTTTCGATATCCTGGTACCAACGACCTAGTTCAGGTTTTATACTACTCATGATGCACCTCACTTCGCTAAACTGTAACGAGTTATTGTCTTCACTAATATCCACTTTACTCTCATGACGAATCCTTTATCAACAAAAACCGTATCAAAGATGTTGCCCACAATTGCCATTAGTCGTTGTCTTGTCGGAGATCCCGTACGCTACGATGGGGAGTCTAAATTTAAGCCCAAATTAATCAAGAAGTTAGAAGATATTTTTACCTTAATTCCTATCTGTCCTGAAGTGGAGATCGGACTCAGTGTTCCTCGCCCACCTATCCATATTGTAGAGAGAAAGTCCGTATTAAAAGTAGTTGTTATCGAAGATTCTGACCGAGATCTTACCGAACCACTGCAAAGCCTGGCTCGTGAAAAAGCAAAACTTCAGATAGATGGTTTTATTCTCAAGGCACGCTCACCCAGTTGTGGCTTAACGAGCACACCACATCTTCTTGAAAATGGTACGGTCATTTATGGTGCAGGAATATTCACTGATGCCTTTCATAAAGCCAATCCCCAAATCCCCATGATTGAAGCCGAGATGCTTGAATCTCCTCAACAATTTAAAAAATTCATTGAAGAGGTGACCGCAGCCACCACAAATTGCTAAAATAGCCACTTCTGTTCCGCAACTCTTGAGAACCCACTATGGGTGATGAGCCTATTCACACCACCATCTACCGCAGCAAACATAAACAGGGTCTCTATCTCTTTCTTGCGGAGGCCGATAAGTTTGATGTTATTCCGCAAGAGATCATGAAAGGGCTCGGTGAACTGGAAAAGTCGATGGAGCTTGAACTCCATGAGAACCGTACCCTCGCACAGAGCGATGTGATAGCAGTCATGAACAACTTGAAAGAGCACGGTTTCCACATTCAACTGCCCCCCAAAGATTTCAATCTTGAAGAGCAGATTAAAACTATTATCTAAATAACTATTAGGAATTTAAGATGTCGCTACTCCGCCCCTTCCCCGCACTTCGACCCGCCGCTGGCCGTGCCGAAGATGTTGCTGCACCACCCTATGATGTACTCAACAGTGCCGAAGCACGCGAAAGAGCGGATGGCAAACCCTGGAGCTTTCTGCATATCTCCAAGCCCGAAATTGATCTCCCCGAGGGAACCGACCCCTACGATGCAAGCGTCTATGCCAAAGGGAAAGAGAACTTTGATCGCATGCTTAAAGAGGGTGTGTTGATTCAGGATGATAAACCCTGTTACTACCTCTATCGTCTCATCATGGGATCGCACCAACAGATTGGTCTAGTCGCTGCTGCTTCAGTTCCTGACTACGATACCAATCGTATCCGCAAACATGAATTCACCCGTCCGGATAAAGAGGATGATCGTGTACGTCAGGTAGACACCCTCAACTGTCAAACCGGCCCCGTCTTTCTCACCTACCGCCACGATGCAACCATCGATAAGATTGTCAATGAGGTGACCGCTGGCGACCCTGAGGTCAACATCACCACTGACGATGGCATCGAACATGCGTTCTGGCCGGTGACCGATCAGGCAACAATCGATACAATCACCAACACCTTTGATGCGATGAATGCGATCTACATCGCCGATGGCCACCACCGCTCGGCAGCGGCATCTCGTGTTTGTGCCTCACGCAAGGCAGCTAATCCCAACCATACAGGTGATGAGGCCTATAACTATTTCCTCACCGTCACCTTCCCCGATAACCAGATGATGATCCTCGACTACAACCGAGTCATCACCGACCTCAATGGTTTGGATAATGAGAGCTTCCTTGCGAAAGTTGCAGAGCGTTTTGAAGTGACCAAATCAGCCACCACCATACGCCCTCATAACAACGCCGAATTTGGTATGTATCTCGACAGAAGCTGGTACAAGCTCACTATCAAGCCTGAGCTGATTCCAGCCGATGACCCTGTTGCCCGTCTCGATATAAGTTTGCTAGCAAATAACCTGATCGATCCAATCTTGGGTATTAGCGATCCACGCCGTGACAAACGTATCGACTTCGTTGGTGGTATTCGTGGTCTCGAAGAGCTGGAAAAACGTGTAAACAGTGGCGAAATGGCCGCTGCCTTTGCCCTCTACCCCACCTCGATGGATCAGCTGATGAGCGTTGCCGATGCCAATGAGGTTATGCCACCAAAATCAACCTGGTTTGAACCTAAACTGGCAGATGGTCTTGCATCACATATGCTCGATTAATAAACATAAGTTAAATAGAAAGGGAGCTTCGGCTCCCTTTCTATTATGAATATCTAATGCCTGCTATTAGCCCTCGCAGGTAAGAAGTGGAACAAGCCCATATTATTAAATATAAATTAACACTGAGCTTCTTGAGCAGGTTTGCTATGTTAAGCATGGGATTTTAGCAACTAATTCCTAAACTAAAAAAGGTAAACACTTAAGTGTGTACTAATCAATTACCCAGGTAAGGTTGAAGTATCTACGGCACTTGCAAACTCTGAGTAGTTCAAACAAGCAATATTCTGAAGTTGTATTCATGGTATGATAGTAAGCATATTTCCTGTTCACCCGGATTCATATATCTATTACCGGATAACAGAATATCCCGTGGTTCCACAGGACGGATCACTTCCTCTATTTCCACTACTTTTTTAATCTTGTCTGTTCATCATTGCTCAATTGAATCGGTCTGCAATGCTTGAGCTGAAATATTTCTACTCACCATTCAGGAGTGAATACCATGAGCAAAGGACAAAACAGTACTAAAGAGGGTAAAAAGAAAGCTCTCTTGACGCCAAAAGAGAAGAAGGCAGCAAAGAGAGATAAGAAAAAGGGATCAAGCTCAGGATTAATGGCATAAATCACCTTAACCAAGTTACCAATGCAGGCATGATGGACACTAACTCAGACAAGCAGATGTATAAGGTGGTGGCGGTCAAAAAGATCGCGACACCTGAAGGAATGCCAGGAGATAACTGGCATCGTTATCTAATACGGTGCGATAAGTCTGAAATAGAGGGCATGAAGCCCGGCACATTGAGCAGCGTCACCCAGCATGCAGAGAGCGTTGCCGAAGATCTAAATGCACGTTCTGGTGGTGCATGGACGGCTCGTAAACGTGTGTAACACCACACACAACTATCACTTGTTCACTTCTCTTACAGGTGAACAGCAAATGCATTATGGACTTCCCCTAACACCATAAACATCGAACAATGTCCGTATAGGGAAGCGGTCACTACACTGTTCAATATAATATAAACCTTGCCTGATTAACAATTAGCTGCAAATTTCGTCGACCATTCCAAATATTGATATCGGGACGATAGGCGATCTCTACCTTACCTTCTACAGGCTCCACTTCATCAGATGATGCAAAGAAGTAGATCGCATCAATAGTCTGCTGACATCCCTCTCTTCGCAAAACCATTTTCAAGTGCTTTTCTGCCAACCACTTAAATTGAACAACCTCAAAGGTGCCATCAAACAGTGGTGGTTCAAAGCCCTGCCCCCATGGAAGAGAAAGA